>JAICXS010000174.1 GCA_025934615.1 Nitrospiraceae bacterium | reverse complement strand
TGTAGCGTTAGTCCAGCCGCTGAAACTGCTCCCGGCCTACCATTTCTAGCACCGGCAGGATTTTGAGGTCCAGGCCTTACAACATGCACTCACATACGTTACGCATCGCCTTAGCCCACCTTGCGCCCATTCCAGCCGATCTCACCCACAACCGACAACTCGTGGAGAAAGCCATCACGTTCGCCGGAAGTGCGGGGGCACATTGGATTGTCACACCGGAACTAATCATCCCCGGCTACACGTTTGCCGACTCAATCGGCACGGGATGGATTGTGCCTCAGCCCGATCCGTGGGTGACGAGTGTGTGCCGGCTTGCCGCACGGCTCCGCATGACGGTATTCCTGTCCCACCCGGAGCAAGACCGCCGGTCCAAGGAACTGTACAACTCGGTCTTTGTAATTGCACCTGACGGCGCTATCGTCGGCACACATCGCAAAATCAATACACTGCGAGTAGGCTCAGAAGCGTGGTCGAGCCCAGGGGAGCACGCGACACCGATCCCCGTTCAACCTGTAGGTAACGTCGGGATTCTTATCTGTGCAGACGCGTTTTCACCGAGGATTGCCGGAAGCCTCAAAGCTCAAGGCGCTAATCTATTGGTTTCATCGGCGGCATGGGGGCCTGGCCTTCACGGGCCGAATGGAGAATGGGAACGATGCACACAAGACACCGGCCTCCCACTGCTGGTGTGCAACCGCACCGGGCCGGACCGGACGTTGGACTTTACAGCGGCGGAGAGCGTCGTCGTCAAAAACGGTCAGCGCCTCCTATCGTTGTCGTCGAGGCGCTCAACCCTGTTTGTTCTCGATTGGAATCTACAGACACAGGACTTGACCACGTCGCAGTACCAACGCATCGATCTGTGAGATCGCCGACCTCCCTCAAGATGTAACGGTGAGCACGGTAGTAGTGACCTCATACTATGACTGGCGCACCGCCGACTTCCGATCGGAACGCAACTGAACTGTACTCTGTTACTCTCACTTCATCGTCAGGACCACACGAAACCGGGCCTTGCCGCTCAACATCAAATCATAGGCTGCTGCAGCCTGTTCGAGTGGGAAGGATTCCACCTGAGGGCGAATCCCTGTGAGGGCACAAAAATTGAGCGTGTCCTCCGAATCCTGAGCCGTACCGGAAGGCCACCCCTGTATCGACCGGCGCTGCCCGATGAGTTGGAGAGGACTTACCTGAATGGGGTCGGCAGAGGCGCCTACCACCAACAATTTCCCGCCAATTCCAAGACCATCAATGAGATCAGACATCGCCTTGCTGTTCGGCGCGGTCGCAAGAATAACGGAGGCTCCCCCTGCCTTCGTTAATTCTGACGCCGCATTCACGGTATCCGTATCGAGATAGCGGTTGGCCCCGAGTTTCAGCGCCAGCGGTTCCTTATCTTTGCCTCGGCCAATCGCCACCGTGCGAAAGCCCATTTTGTTCGCGAACTGAATCGCAAGATGGCCGAGTCCGCCAAGGCCTTGCACGCCAACGAGATCTCCTGCGATCGCGCCGCTGTGGCGGAAAGCATTGAATGTGGTAATGCCTGCGCACAGAAGCGGTGCCGCTTCCGACGGCGATATGCCATCTGGAATAGCGGCTAGCGTGTCGCTTTTGGCAATCATGTACTGGGCATACCCGCCGTCATCATGAAATCCCGTCACCCGAAGGGTCTGACAGGCGATAAAATCCCCGCGGCGGCAGGGCACACACTGACCACAATGGCCACCATGCCACCCGACGCCGACGCGCTGGCCGCTCTTCCACGCCGTCACGCCCGAACCAAGGGCGTCGATCACGCCTGCCACGTCATGGCCGGTGATACGTGGATATTGCAGTCCGGGCCAGTGCCCTTCTTTCACAAATAGATCGCTATGGCAGATTCCGCAGGCCTGTACTTTGATGCGGACTGTGTTCGGGCCAGGCTCGGGAATCTGGCGTGTGATGACTTCAAACGGTGCGCCTGGACGACGTATGTGAACGGCGGTCATCTGTGCCATATGCGCCTCCTTTCCCTCGGCTCAGCATACCGCGTTACACGGATAATAGAATCCAGAGGGATTTACCTATGACGGATGCAACGGACCGACCCTAACGAGGGCCGCTCGCTCAACGAACAAGAACATTCAACGCCGGGATGTGAGCCAGGCCACAGCGCCGGCGCCCGCAGCGCGACCGCTGGCCAAGCAAGCCGTGAGCAGATAGCCGCCGGTCGGCGCTTCCCAATCCAGCATTTCTCCCGAGCAGAACACGCCCGGGAGGGCACGGACCATCAGTCGTTCATCCAGCGCTTCGAACGCGATCCCGCCCGCCGTGCTGATGGCTTCTTCCAACGGACGTGGCGCGAGGAGACGCAGCGGAAGCGCCTTCATTGCAGCGGCAAGACGGACCGGGTCCGACAAGTCCGGTTTCGGAACGCATTCACGGAGAAGTCCGGCCTTCACCCCTTCAAGATTGGCCCGGCGCTGGAGATGACTGGCCAGCGAACGGGAGCCGCGCGGCCGTGACAGGTCTGCAAGGAGGCGTGAGTGGTCACGATCCGGCGCGAGATCCAGGCGAATGACCACGGTACCCTTTGCGAGGATCGCCTCGCGCACACACCTAGAGACCGCATAGATGACTCCGCCTTCGACACCGGTTTCCGTGATCACGAATTCGCCCTGCTGACGCAACTCGACACCTTCCGCGTTCGTCACGGAGACGGCGACAGACTTGACCGGATGTCCGGCAAACCGCACGCGAAAGTGATCGGTCCATTCAACATCGAAACCACAATTCGCAGGCCGTAGCGGTTCAACGCGAATACCGCGTCCTGCGAGCACCGGCACCCATGCACCATCGGAGCCGAGCTGTGGCCAACTGCCGCCGCCCAGCGCCAGGACCACTGCATCGGCCCGAACCGAGCGTCCGCCCTCAGGCGTGGCGAAGCGCGGATTCCCATGTTCGTCCCAGCCGGTCCAGCGGTGACGCATGTGAAACGTCACGCCGTCGTGGCGCAACCGGCGCAACCAAGCGCGCAACAATGGCGCGGCTTTCAGATCGGAAGGGAACACACGGCCGGAACTCCCGACGAAGGTCTCCACTCCAAGTCCGCGTGCCCACGCGCGCAGCGCCTCAGGTCCGAACGCAGTGACCAGCGGTTCAATCTGCGCGCGGCGCGCGCCATAGCGTGTCAGGAAGGTGGGAAGCGGTTCCGAGTGGGTGAGGTTCAGGCCGCCTTTTCCGGCCAGCAGAAACTTACGACCCACGGAGGCCATGGCATCGTAGACATCGACACGCGCGCCGGTGCGATTCGCAACCTCCGCGGCCATGAGTCCCGCCGGTCCCCCGCCGATGATGGCTATATTCATACTTGAGGCCATACATGTGGCGATCCACCACTTGGCAAAGGTTCCGTGCAAGATCGCAACACGGCAGATCCCTACGCAACGCTCGCCGACAAGTTGTACGTTCCTGCATCCCGCCTAGTCGACTTGTTGTGACAGTCGATCTATGCCGCGCGAAACGTTCAATTGCCTCTTACGCCGACATGCCCTTGGGACAGCGCGATTCCAGTTCGGGAAATTTCGCACGGTAGTCGGCATGGCTGGCGCGAATGACTTTCAAGGCTTCCTCCCGGCCATACACACTGGTAATTTCGACCTTGTGCTGCGTGGCCCCTGGGGCATGTTTGTACGTCAGGAAATAGTGCTGAAGGCGATCGATCAAGTTCAGCGGGCAATCGGCAATATCGGTATAGTTGCCGTAGAGCGCGTCCTCTTTCATCACGGCGATAATCTTATCGTCCGCCTCACCGCCGTCCAACATGCTGAGTCCCCCGATGGGAAGCGCCGTCAGAAGAATATCGCTGTGTGGGATGGTTTTCTCCGTGAGCACGCAGATATCGAGCGGATCTCCATCTCCGACGATCTCATGCCGCTTCGCCCGCGCAGAAAACATGGCCGCGACTCGCTCTCCGCAGAACGTTTGTGGCACCAGCCCGTAATAGACGGGACAAAAGTTCGAAAACCGCTGCGGTCGATCGACCTTAAGAAAGCCGCTCACCTTATCGACTTCATACTTCACTGTGTCGGTCGGCACTATTTCAATGTAGGCCGTGACCACCTCCGGCGCCTGGTCTCCAATGGAGACCCCGTGCCACGGATGGGCGCGGAACATCAACCCCATGAGCCGCTGTGCAATGTCTGTTTCGTTGCCGTTCATCTGCCGTCCTTCCATAACGTCTCACGTTGTCCAGAGTTTATCGGTTCCCTGTAGTCTACGGTCCCAAAAGTCTGCATCAATAACACGCTGTCAGGAGAAGAGAAAAGAGGCTAGATCGAAAGTGAAGTCATGAGCGTCGCTACATCCCGATTACCTCGATGCGCTGGATGTCTTCGGCGGAAAGCGTGAGCTGTTCGGCCTGAAGATCTTCTTTCATACGTTGCGGGTTCGTGGTACCGGTTAATGGCAACATCCCGACGTGCATGGCAAACGCAAAAATGACTTGCGCCGGCCCCGTCCCCAACCGCTTGGCGATTGCTCGCACCTCTGGGTCCGCTACCACCTCACGATTGGCCGTCAACAGCGAAAAGCCTTGATAGATGATGCCGTGAGCCTGGCAGATCTCCCGCACCTCTTGATCCCATCCGAGCGCGGCATAACAGCGATTTTGCACGACCATTGGTTTCACCGTCGCCTGCGCACACAACTGGGCGAGCTGTCCGGCCGTCACATTGCTGATACCGATCATTGTGGTTTTTCCTGCTCGATAGAGCGCTTCCATGGCCGTCCATACTTCTCGGTCCTCGGCCCCCAAGGTATACCGCGAATACGGTCCGTGTAAGACATAGGAGTCTACATAGTCGGTATGGAGATGCGATAACGAACTGTCGAAAGACTGTCTGACTTGGGTCGTAAGATCGGCGGAGGCATCGTAGGGAGTGCGATGGTCCTGACCGTTGGTAGGTGTAAACTTGGTTTGAAGAAACAGCGTCTCGCGCGCGATTCCCTGCTTGGCGAGCACCTCCAGCGCCTCCCCCACCAGCGCTTCCTGATAATGAATCAGTTGATTCGCCGTATCGATGGCTCGAAAGCCTGCCGTCACGGCTTGTTGCACCAACTGCGCCGTGGCCTCTTTTTTCCAAGCCGTGCCATACATGAATGACGGAAGAGGAACATTGTTATAGGTCGTCAACGCCATAGGATACCTCCGAGTCTATGCTGACCTAGTTGGCGCCTTTCTGTCCAGTCGTTCAGCAAACAACACCGACGTCGGATTGTTCATCAGTGTCCCCTGTTTTCTTGTCACGTGCATCCTCTAAAATGATGGATGATATCCAATCTGACACGGCGCCTCCTTCGACTTGTCCTTCTTACCGGCGGCGTAG
>JAICXS010000186.1 GCA_025934615.1 Nitrospiraceae bacterium | reverse complement strand
GTGCGCTCGAGTAGCCTGCCTTGCTCACGAATACCTGGTATTGCGTCGAGGTCGGCGCGCCGCCGAGGAACACGATGCCCGCCGAATCAGAGAACGTAGTCACGTCGATAGAAGGCGTGGTGCTGCCGTTAAGTATGCGCACGCTCGCACCCGGTACTGCCGCGCCCGTGGCACTCACCACTGCGATCTTAAGCGTTCCTCCTCCGGTCGTCGTCTCGAGGCCGGGTGGCGAATACTCCACCGGTTCTTTTTTTAAAGAGAGGGAAGCAATGAGCAAGATAGTAGTCGACGGCTCCGATGCCGACTTGCAGCTCATCAAAGGCCTACTGAAGGATGTCACCCATATTATCGTGAGTGATTCCAACACTGAAAAATTGGAACAGAAAGTCCGACTCGAGCGTCCCGATGCCATGATCCTGGATGAGTGCTGAAGGTGCTACGGACTCCAGAGCCCGGTTCACTGAGGCGGTTTAACTTAGCGGTACATTGTCGGTTGTCACTATTCATGTTTAAGAGGGGGAAGCAATGAGCAAGATCGTAATCGTCGATGATTCTTATGCCGAGTTGCAGTTGATCGAGAGCGTGCTGAAGGGCGCAAGCCATACTGTCGTGAGCTATCCCAGCACCGAGAAGTTGGAAGAAAAACTGCTCATCGAACGTCCTGATGCGATTGTCTTGGATGTGGTGATGCCTGGTCGGAATGGATTTCAAGCCTGCCGGGACCTGAAGGCCGATGACCGCTTCAAAAGCATTCCCGTGGTCTTGTGCACGTCAAAAGGACAGGAGAGCGATAAATTCTGGGGACAACAACAAGGCGCCAATGCGTATCTCGTCAAACCGTTTAAAGGCGAAGATTTGGTGGCGACCGTGAAGAAAGTGCTCAATTAATTACCGGCAAGAAAGCGCGCTCTCATGGAAACTCTAGCGTCCTCCGTCCAACGGTCGGATTCCGTTAAAGGGGCATCCTCCGCCGAAACGCTCGTGCGGGTGTGCGTAATCAGTTTAGGGAAGGAGTTGTTTGCGATCGATCTGCACAGTGTGAGCGAAGTCTTCGAAGTCGACTCGATCACTCCTGTGCCTGGGATGCCGGATGTGCTGGTCGGCGTCGCAAACTTACGAGGTCTCGTTATCCCGCTCGTGGATCTGCGCTCCATGCTTGGTCTATCGATGACAGGATCGGCGCTTCCGTATGCTGTCGTTGTTCGACATGGGGCGCAGCTTTTGGCCGTGTTGGTTGAGCGCGTCCCCGAGATCCGAACCATCCAACGCGACCAGCTTCTTCCGGCCGTCCAACATGCGCAGGGAACCGTTAGGCCTTTTGTCACTGCGGTGTTGTGCATTGAAGAACGTATGGGCGGAGTACTTGAAATCCCCACGGTCTTCGAACAGGTCGAAGGCCGCGGGGTATATGCGCTGTCCACGGAGACGGATGCGTGAAAGATGCGTACGTTCAGGGAATGGTGAAGAATGGCGAGCGTGGAACCTTCATAGATAGGGCGGGCGAAAAGGGAGGATTGACATGGTCAAGTTAGGTTTTCAGGAGTGGTTTCAAGATCTCAAGACGCAATCGAAGCTCATGGTGGGGTTCGGCGTTGTCAGCGTCATCATCTTGACCATGACCGTCATCGGTATCGTGACGCTCCGGCAGCTCAGTTCTCAGTCTCAAACAGTGTATGTCGACTACACCATTCCCTTGTCGGAGTTCTCGTCGATGGGGACCAGTCTGACGCAGCATCACGAATTGCTGCTGGACATTGCGAAGACAAACCGTAAGGACGACTTTCAAAAAGAGGTGGCTCGTCTGGCTCCTCTCAAACAAGCGATTCTGAAGAATGTCTCCGACTATGAAGTCACGGCCTCGCGGGTTTCGCGGTCCGGCCGCGATGAGAGCAAGGACCTTGGCCTCTTGAAGCCTGCTCTGGCAGCTTACTTTCAGGAGTCGGAGGCGGCCTTAAGCGCATTTACCGATAGTTTTGAAACAGGCCAGATGACAGCCGAGCAGGGAAAAGAAATGCGTGCTCTCGGCGTTTTGGCGTTGACGACCAACTTGACGCCGACCTTTGAAAAGCTGATTGGGCGCCACGGCGAACAGGTCGCCACGATGCGTGACATTGCGAAAGACTTGAATGATGACTCCCAAGGTTTGGCGAAAAACGGTACCCTGCTGCTTCTCCTCGGCGGCGCCGTCGCCGTGGCTCTCGGATTGGGCATCGGATTCGTGATGGCGCGGTACTTCTCCCATGGCGTCATTCACATTGCCGACGTGGCGACGCAAGCGGCATCCGGACACTTGCAAGCACGCGCCAAATTGACGACGCACGACGAGCTGGGTCAGATGGCCACGGCGTTTAATTCGATGCTTGACCGTATTACCACCCTGGTCCAGACGGAAGGGGAACGCGACCAGATGCAGCGGCAGTTGATGCAATTCTTGGCCTTGGTGTCGGACGTCGGCAAGGGAGACCTCACGAAGCGAGGGACGGTCACCGAGGACATGTTCGGCAACTTGGCCGACGCCTTCAACTTGATGTTGGACCGGTTCGGCAAACTGTTACGCCAAGTGAAAGAGGCGGCTGAGCGAGTGAACTCATCGGCGAGTAATTTGCGCGATACATCGGGCCAGATGTCCGGCACGGCGAAGCACCAAGCCGAAGAATCGGTGCGCGCGCTCAGCTCGGTTGAAAACCTGGCCATGTCGATGCGGCAGGTGGCCCAGACGGCTGGCGCTTCCTCAGACAGCGCGAAGCAGGTGTTGACGGCCACCGAGCGAGGACGTCTTGCGGTGCAAGAAACCGTGCAGGACATGCAGAATATCCGAGCCGCCGTGCAACGCATGTCGAAGCAAGTCAAAGGATTAGGCGATCGCTCGTTGGAAATTTCGCAAATCGTGTCGACGATCCGTGAAATCGCTTCTCAAACGAACCTTCTGGCTCTGAACGCCGCCATCGAGGCGGCCGGCGCCGGTGAAGCGGGCGCCCGGTTTGCCGTTGTCGCCGACCAGGTTCGAAAACTCGCTGAAAATTCGACGCAGGCAACGCGTGAAATCGCTGATCTCGTCAAAGTGATTCAGCAGGAAACGCAAGATGCCGTTGTCGCGATGGAACAGGAAACGCAGGCGGTGGAAGCCGGATCGGCCTCAGCCCTGCGAACCGGCGATGTGTTTAAAGACATTTCTGAAATCGCTCAGCGATCGTCAGAGCTGGCGCAAATCATTTCCAAATCCGCCACCGAACAATCGGTCAACACTGAAACGGTGGGCGCGACGATCAAAGACTTTACCGGCGGTGCCGTTGCCACACAAAAAGCCACCGACTCCGCTCGGGTCACCGTAGAAGAAATGGCCAAGCTCGCCGAATCATTGGCCGGGTCCGTGTCGCAGTTCAAAGTCGCGTAATCTGGGGACGCGAAATCCGCTCGCCACATGGTGAGGAAGAGGGACCGATGAGCGCAGAGTTCGACCGGGAAGGATTGGTCAGCATTTTTCTCTCGGAAGCGGAAGATAGCCTCACTCGGCTGTGGTCGGCGCTCCATCCGCCAGATCAGGAAATGCCGACGCCTGACGCGATCAATGATCAGTATATCGTCGCCCATACACTGAAAGGCACATCCTCGCTCTATGGCTATAGGGGATTGTCGGGGCTGACCGAAATTCTCGAAACGCTGGTGGAAAAAATACACGATACGGCCCAGCTTCGCTGGCCAGAAACAGTCGCCATGCTGCGAGACCTTGTGGCGACCATTCGGACGCAAGTTCAACATATTAAGGAATATGGAAGCGAAGCGCCGACATGCTATCAAGATTGGACGGCGCGATTCCCGACGATTCCGCTTAATGCTGATGTGCTTGTCGACGCACCGGCAGACGAATCTTCCGTGGTCCTTTCGGAAGAATATCTCGTCCCAAATTTGGATTCCGAGGTGGCCTCGTACTTCTCGCCGGAAGCGCAAGAGTATCTTGAGACCATTGAAGCGGCCTTACTTCGACTTGAGAAGTATCCAGACGATGTCGATATCCTTCAGCAACTCTTCCGAACCGCGCATACCTTAAAGGGCTCGGCACATACCGTCGGATTCAAGTCAATCGGCGATCTTATCCATCACGTGGAGGATTTTGTCGGCGCGGTCCGTGAAGGTCGAACGAAAGTAACGCCCGAACTGACGGACGTCATCTTTCGTGTGGTCGATGTGGTCAAATTGCTGATGCGGCGTGACTCGCGCAGCGTGGAGCACACGCGACATGAATTTGCGGATGTCATCCGTCGGCTGACGCAGCTCCGTTCGAGTGTATTGCCACAATCCTTGGATGAGACGAGCCCGAATCCCATTCATGCCGCCGACCCCAACGCCCACGCCGAGACTGAGCCTCATCGGGAGTCGGAGGCAAGAAAAGAGAGTGACTCGAAGCCTGGTGATGAAAAGGATAATGCCGTCATTCGGGTGAGCCGAGGCCGGCTCGAGCGTCTGCTCAATCTCGTCGGCGAACTGGTGATCAGTCGAGGCCGTCTCGAGCAACGACTGGCAGCTTTAGAGCAGTTGTCGGATCAGGTGTTGATGTTTAAGGGCCGCATGCTGGAAGCTGTTCGAACGTTTGAAGAAAAGCATGCGTTTACCTTGCCGAGCGCATCGCCTAACCAAGGCACGGTGACCAGTCAAGGCCAACCACAGCTCGCTGATCTGCCGGGGTTGACCGATTTTGGCGCGCTCGAATTCGACCGGTACGACGATTTCAATATCTTGGCGAGACGGCTGGCGGAGCTGTCGGCTGATGTCGGTGAATCGATGGCGCAGCTCAACGGGTCTATTCGAAAGGCCCGTGAAGACATGGGATTGCTGCAGCGCCTCTCGCTCGGCATGCGAGACGAAATTGCGCGAGCCCGAATGGTGCCCATCGGCACGCCGTTCGTTCGTTTCCAACGCGCAGTTCGAGAAATGGCCAAGCTGACCGGGAAGCAGGTCGCGCTTGTTACGTCCGGCGAGCATACCGAAGTCGATACCAACGTGGTTGAACGGCTCGTCGATCCCCTTATCCATTTGGTGCGTAATGCGGTGTACCACGGTATTGAACCGGCCGACGTACGTCTGTCTCAGGGGAAGCCCGCCGTAGGGACGGTGTACATCAACGCGTCGCATCGCGGTAGTTCTGTCGTCATCGAGGTGGAAGATGACGGCGGTGGTCTCAATATCGCCAAGATCAAGGCCAAGGCC
>JAICXS010000188.1 GCA_025934615.1 Nitrospiraceae bacterium | reverse complement strand
GTGCCATTTGAATCTCCACAAGACCTTTTGCATTCCTCACGGAGGCGGCGGTCCCGGCATGGGACCTATCGGCGTGGCGGCCCACCTCGTGCCGTTTCTTCCCGGCCATCCCGTGACGAAGCTCGGGGGGACGCATTCAATCGGCCCCATTTCAGCGGCTCCGTACGGCAGCGCGAGCATCCTCGCTATTTCCTGGGTCTATATTGCCCTGATGGGCGGCGACGGATTGACGAAAGCGACGAAGGTCGCCATTCTCAATGCGAACTACATGGCCAAACGGCTGGAAAAATATTATCCGGTGCTTTACACCGGCAAGAACGGCACTGTCGCGCATGAATTCATCATCGACGTACGACCGTTCAAGGACAGCGCCGGTATCGAAGCCAACGATCTCGCCAAGCGCCTGATGGACTTCGGCTTTCATGCGCCGACCATGTCGTTCCCAGTTGCGGGGACGCTCATGATTGAACCGACTGAAAGCGAATCGAAAGTCGAATTGAATCGCTTCTGCGAGGCGATGATCGCCATTCGCGCCGAGATTCAGGATATTGCGGATGGGCGCATGCCGCGCCATGATAACCCACTTAAAAATGCTCCGCACACGGCCGATACAGTGACCGCTACGGATTGGACGCATCCATACAGCCGTGAGCAGGCAGCCTTTCCAGCGCCGTGGACAAGAGAGTCGAAATTCTGGCCGGCCGTCGCTCGCATCGATCAGGCTTACGGCGACCGTCACCTAATGTGCGCGTGTCCGCCTATGGACACGTATTGAAGTCAGCGGAGCGTAGTCTCACGGATTATACTCTTTGCTTCATAATCGAGAGTGAGGCGACCGGATCGTTCCAACGAATCTATGGTGAGAGGCATCGGACAGATCGGGCTCGCTGGGATGTTCCTTACGCTCGTATGGGCTTGCTCACTACTCGTGCTCATCATAGTCACCTCAACCGGCGCACTGGGTGCAGCTATGGCCCTCACCCAACATCAGCCCGATGAATCGCCCGCGATTCATGTCGAACCTGGAGAGTTCTACCGGAGCGGAACACGCATCGGCATGACCGCCGGCACCTCCTTCATTATTCCTCCTTCCTGGCAAGGCATCATGCCGCCCGGCTCTCGGACGTTGTACCTCGAATCCCCCAAGAAACCCGGTATCGGACTCGCCGTGGTTATTCAAGACGCCACACCCGAAGAATTGGAAGATCATTTGAACGAACCGCAGGTCATTGAAGAAGGCTATGTTCTTCATCCGGTTGGATCCGCGAGACGCACGGATACGCGCCTCACGGCCTCCTATCACGGCGGTGAGAACGTCGGCCGCGCACTGGCATTTTTTGCCCCTTTTGACAGCGGTGTCGGCGTCCTCTATCTGTTCACCGGACCGAAGGAAGAGGCCGCATATTACGAGTCGCTCCTTGAGCAGATGGCTGTCTCCACGAGATTTTCCACTGCGAGGCCAAACTCCTCCGACCGGCGAGACGGCACGTGAACCGCCGCGACTTTCTGGTCCGTACCGGGTTGACCATGGCGGCCGGCGTATTCGCCAACCTGCCATTACCGGACGCGCGTTCGGCGCAATCATCGGCGGACCTGCATGATTGGGGAGCCGTGCGCAATCAATTCCCGCTCTCGCGTGATCTCATTCACATGTCGGCATTTTTTCTCGCCTCCCACCCGACCCCGGTTCGCGAGGCCATCGAACGGCATCGTCGAGGCCTCGATGAAAACCCCATCGGCTACTGGTTCGATCATGAGGAGAAGCAGGAAGCACAGGTTCTGCACGCTGCAGCAGATTATCTGGGCGTACATCCCACCGACATCGCGCTGACCGATAGCACCACGATGGGATTGGGACTGCTCTATGGCGGGCTGGCGCTTCGTGAAGAGCAGGAAGTGCTGACGACCATCCACGATCATTATTCCACTGAAACGTCGCTTCGCTTGCGAGCGGCTCGCACGGGGGCTGTTGTCCGCCAGATTCCGCTCTATCGGAAACTCGACGCCGTCTCAAAAGAAGAAATCATCGAAACCCTAATCGAATCGGTGCGGCCACGGACCCGGATCGTCGCAGTCACATGGGTGCATTCCAGCACAGGGCTTAAGTTGCCCATCCGGGAGATGGCGGAAGCCCTGAGAAAAGTGAATGCGGATCGAGCCGACAGTGAACGCGCATTACTCTGTGTCGACGGCGTCCATGGCTTGGGCGTGGAAAATCTGCGTCTGCCCGACCTGGGATGCGACTTCTTCATCGCGGGAACCCACAAATGGCTTTTCGGCCCGCGGGGGACCGGATTGGTGTGGGGCCATCCACGTGCATGGCCGGTCGCACAGGCCACCATTCCCACGTTCAACTTCGACGCCTATCGGGTGTGGATGAAAGAGATTCCGCCGAAGGATATTCCGGTCGGTGCGATTATGACTCCCGGCGGCTTCCATTCATTTGAACATCGATGGGCGTTGAGTGAAGCCTTTCGCTTTCATCAGTCCATTGGCAAGGCGCGGGTGGCCGAACGTATTCATGCGCTGAATGACCAGCTTAAGGATGGGCTGAGAAACTTACATCATGTCAAGCTGTATACGCCTCGGTCTCGCGATCTCTCGGCCGGCATTGTCTGTTTTGAAGTGGAGGGTTGGAAGCCCGATCACGTCGTGGAACAGTTACGGCAGCGCGGTATCATCGCCAGCGTTACACCGTACGCGACGCAATACGTGCGTCTGGCTCCCAGCTTATTGACTTCTTCAGAAGAGGTCGAACAAACCGTGGAAGCAATTCGCACAATCGGTCCTTAGACTCAGACCATGCTAATAACTTTAACTACGATAACGCCGCGGTAGGGAGATGATTGTGGGCTAGAATGGGATGCGGATACCAACCTGAAACTCATTGGGGACGAGACTTTTTCCAAGCACGTCGTTCAACAACCGATCTTGCTGTACAGAGTTCTGGAGAATACTTTGCCGCGCGGCGGTTCGATTCACGTCGGTCGTCTCGCCGCCGCCAAACCCAAGCCCGATATACGGTATGACCGTCGATCCGTTCACGGTATACCGGCCGGCAAGCGTCGGTGGCTGACTGAATACAGAATTCGTCGCGCCCGATGACAGCGTGGTGCTGGGCAGGAGCGCAGAAGACTTGGTCGCTGGCACAGGAGCCGTCAAGGCTGGAAGGATCGGTGTCACGGGAAGCGGCTCCTCTCCACGTGCGAGGCTGGGCAAAGCGAGCAACGCTAGCGCCAGCAGGGAGAAACGAAATGAGTAGGCGTGAACTGGTCGATGGCTCTGCATACCAAATACCATCGTATAGCAATAGGCTTGCCAAAGAAGATCTCCACATCTAACGGTATTTGAATGGGTCGAAGGAAGTGTCTTGCATATTGATGATACAAATCAAACACACCGTGCAAAAAAGCTGCAGCCATAGAAAGATTTCTGACGCGAACTATATTGAACCGGGGGCAATCCGATAACGAATCGCACTCGTAGATAACGAGAGGGCATCATGAGGTATCACCTACTTCGAATAATACTGGCGTGTGTGTTGCTCGCTATGTTCGTTGGGTATCAGAGGCACATCGCTGAATCGGCCTCGAACAGCGACCGCCTGGAAACCGCCACCTTTGCCGGCGGTTGTTTCTGGTGCTTGGAAGAGGCTCTCGATAAAGTTGAGGGTGTCGTATCGACCACATCCGGGTATACCGGCGGGCAAAAGACTAACCCGACGTATGAGGAAGTCTCAGCGGGTGGGACAGGGCATACGGAATCCGTCCAAGTCATGTACGATCCGCAGAAGGTCACCTATACCAAACTATTGGAAACCTTCTGGCACAATATCGATCCCACGACGCCCAATCAACAGTTCTGTGACAAAGGCCATCAGTATCGCTCCGCGATCTTCTATCATGACGACCGCCAACAACGGCTTGCTGAAGAATCTAAGCAACAGCTCGACAAATCGAAACCCTTCAAGGAGCAGATCGTGACGGAAATCGTCCCAGCCTCTGAGTTCTATCCGGCGGAAGAGTACCATCAAAATTTTTATCAGAAGAATCCCATCCGCTATAAATTCTACAAGTATAACTGTGGGCGAGCACAACGTCTGGAGACGTTGTGGGGAAAGACGCATTGATGCGACCGATTAGCGGCGAATGATTTTCGATCCAATGACGGCCGTGATCGGCTTTATCAACGGAAGTTCGCCGAGCAGATCGCGATGAGAGATCGGTGTCACGCGACGCCGCTCTTTAAAAGAGTTGAGGAGCGTGAGCGACACAATCAGGCGCAGCATGCCGGACACAAGAAAGAGGATTGGGAGATTGGAAGCTAGCGGCATCATCAGGCCAAAGAGGAACAGTTGCGAGGGTGCCACCGTGGCTAACCAGCTTCCCAGCATGGCGCCGATGCCGGCCCCAGCGGCATTCACGGTATTGTAAATGGCAACGCCCTTGGTCCGGTCTTCCGGTTGGACCGCATCAAAGACATAGTTCCCAAGACTGAGCGAGAACCCCGGCCAGATCAATCCCGATAAAAAATTAATGCCGACGAGCAGCAGCCAATTCGAACTGACGAGATACAGGACCGGCAAGATGGGAATGATGAGCCCCGTGAGGACCAGCACCTTCTTGTTTCCAAAGGTGTCGGCAATGCGTCCCCATTCCTGCAAACTGAGCAATTGACCCAGGATCGGAGCCGCCAGCCACAACCCATATTGAAGATACGTCAAATGGAGATCGTGAAGCAGATAGACGACGAAGAACGGCCCGGCGATCATCGCTGCGACATGAAAACACCCAGAAAAAAGTAAGAACCGCCGAAACATGACACTTCGGCGCGCCCGAAGAAAGTCTCGAACACCGGATTCGCGCTTCAATCCCTCACGAGCGGGCGGTTCGTGGAGCCGGGCCAAATAGCCGGTAGAAATGAGCCGCGCGATCGCGGCGAGGACAAAAATAATCGCAAACCCCCACGCCGGGTTCGTCCACGTTTCGGATACGTGAAGAAAGATGCCGGCCACGGACAGCGCGGCAAAGCTGCTCAGTGCAATCACTTTTGCGCGCCTGGCAAAGTACATACCTCGCCGGTCGTCTTCGATCATGTCCGTGATCAGGCTGTTCCAGGCCGGCACAGCGAGATGCCCCATAGCGACATAGACTGCCACTCCTGAGAGAAGCAGCCAGGCGCCATAGGTTGGAAAGAGCATC
>JAICXS010000152.1 GCA_025934615.1 Nitrospiraceae bacterium | reverse complement strand
AGAGCGGTCGAGAAAATCATCCCTGCTATGATGACATAGCCTAATTGTCCCCGACCACTGGATCCAGCGCCGCTCATCAACACGAGCGGGAACGCGCCTAAGATCGTCGCGAGACTCGTCATGAGAATAGGGCGAAGCCGCCGCGAGGCAGCGTCCACGATAGCGGTAAAAAGCTCTTCTCCTTGGGCCTGCAGTTGATTGGCGAAATCCACGATGAGAATGCCGTTCTTAGTGACAAGACCGATGAGCATGATGAGGCCGATTTCGCTGTAGACATTCAGCGTCCCCCCAAACATGGCGAGAGCGACGAGGCCCCCTGTCAGGGCCGGGGGAACCGAAAACAGAATGATCAAGGGCTGCACGAAACTTTCAAACTGCGCTGCCAGGACCAGATAAATCAGGAGAACACTGAACATAAATAGAAGCCACAACCCTTGACTCGCTTCCTTATAGGCTTTCGACTCCCCGGCATAGTTAATGGTTGCGGTGGGGGGCAACTCCTCTCGGGCTGCCCGTTCCAGATACTCGAGCGCGTCGCCTAACGCATAGCCTGGAGCGAGACTCGCACTAATGGTGGCGGACCGCATTTTGTCATAATGATTCAAGACCGTGGGCACGGTCGTCGGACGGATCGAGACGAGATTGCTCAATTGAATTAATTGTCCGGTATGACCGCGTACGTGCAGCATATTGATGTCCGAGGCGGCGTCCCGATGCCGTTTCGAAACTTTGACGATAACCGGGTATTCGACGCCGTCGCGACTGAATCGTGTGACTTGCCGGCCGCCTAGCAAGCTTTCCAGCGTATGGCCCACCGTTCCGACCGAGACGCCCAGATCCCCCGCTTTTTCACGATTGATATGCACATCCAATTCGGGTTTGTTCAGATCCAGATTCGAGGTCACATTCAGCAATTGCCGATTCTTGGAGGCGCTCCTTAAAAGCGTCGTGACGTAGGTTTCCACCTCGTCATACGTCGAGGCGCTGATCACAAATTGAACCGGAGCGGTGCTGCCGCTCCCAATGAGCGCGGGAGGATTAAAGGGGGTGGCGATGACGCCAGGGATGTGAGTCATCTTTTCTGCGAGGGCTGACACAATCTCCTGCTGGCTGCGTCGTCGCTGCGTCCAGTCTTGTAACGTCACCCAGCCTCCGGCCGCATTCACACGACTGATCGGCCATCCGCTTCCGACCCAGCTCAAGTACGAGGCAATTTCTGGGACGTCTTGATAGAGCGCCTCGACGTCGCGGACGTAACGATCGGTATAGGCGAGTGTCGTTCCTTCCGGGCCTTGTATATTGACCCCGACGGCGCCGGTATCCTCAAGAGGAGCCAGCTCCGCCGGCAAATAGTGAAAAACGCCGATTCCAAGCGTAACTAAGCCGACACTGATCAGCGGGATAACCCTCCTCCAGTGGAGCGCCATCGCCAAAACTCTCACGTAACCTTGGACCAGCCAATCGAAGGTCCGCCGGCTCCAAAGAACGATTCGACTCGGCCTTCGCTGATCCGGCCCTGTGTGGGCTAGCAGCTTCGCGCTCATCATGGGCGTGAGCGTCAGGGCCACGCCTGCGGAGATCAAGACTGAGCCGGCGACGGCGAGTGCGAGTTCGGTGAAGAGTCGTGCGGTGGCGTCCGTGAGAAAGGCGATCGGCATAAACACGGTCACTAGGGAGATTGTTGTGGCGATCACGGCAAAGCCAATCTCCCGCGTTCCCTCGATGGCCGCCGCCATCGGGCTCTGTCCGTACTCGACTCGTCGGTAGATGTTCTCCAACACGATGATGGCGTCGTCCACAACCAGTCCAACAGCTAACACGAGGCCCAATAGGGTCAGGAGGTTAATAGAGAATCCGACGAAATACATCAAGGTAAAGGTGCTCAGAAGAGATGCCGGGATAGCGACTGTCGGAATAACCGTGGCTCGAAGATTCCCGAGGAACAAGAAGATGACGAACACGACGAGAACGATGGACACGCCCATGGTCATATACACTTCGTGAAGAGACCGCTCGATATGCACGGATCGATCTGAGCTGACCCGCAAGGTCATTTCCGGCGGAAGGGCACTTTCGAATTCAGCGAATTTGCGGTGAACAGCCCTGGCAACCGCCAGCGCATTGGCCTTCGATTGTTTCACCACACCAAGACTCACCGTCGTCTTTCCGTTGGACCGCACTAACTTACGATCGTCTTCGGCGCCGATCTCGGCGTGCCCTACGTCTTCAATCCGAATTGGATATCCATTTCGATAGGTGATGATGAGACGATTGAAGTGCTCGTGTGTGGCAAGCTCGCCTCGCGTCCGGACACTGAATTCCAGTTCCGTTCCCTCAATCCGTCCGGATGGGATGGCCACGTTCTGCGTGCGAATGGCTTCCTCTATGTCCTGAACCGTCAAGCCATGCGCTCCCAGCCGATCAGCGTCTAACCAAATGCGGATCGCGTAACGCCGAGAGCCCCAGACCCAGATAGCCGAGGCGCCTGGAACGGTTGCCAACTTGTCTTTCAAATACCGCTCGGCAAAATCGGTCATTTCTAATTCGCTGTATCGCTCGCTAAACAACGAGAGCCAAATTGTTGGCTCCGAGTCCGTCCTAGCTTTAAAAATCATCGGTTCTTGAATCGTTGGCGGTAACCAACGACGGGGTCCGAGGACCCGGTCTCTGACATCGTTGACCGCCGCGTCAAGATCCCGGTTTAAGTCAAACTCAATGGTGATCTGCGATTGCTCTTCACGACTGATGGAAGTCAGTGCTCGCAGTCCTTCAAGGCCCGCGAGGGATCCTTCCAGCACCCGAGTCACCTCCGTTTCCACTAATGAAGAACTGGCTCCGGGATACTCCGTCGTCACCGAGACAATGGGAAAGTCGATATCGGGATATTCACGAACGGGCAGTCGGGCAAAACATAGAAGCCCGACAAGAATGAGGACGAGGGTGAGTACCGTCGCAAAAACGGGACGTCGGATACAGAACGACGATAACTTCATAAAGGACGGATCTAGTTAAGACGTATGATGGACGGCCGCGATAAACCTTTCGTGAGTTCTTCGTGAAGACTCTCACATGGGAGCGAGGTTATCGTGTCTCACTGGTGTACGGGAGAGGCATCATTGAACTCTAGTGTGCGTGAAAGGATGGTCACCTTGTCAGCGGCATTCGCATCGTAAGGGGTCCTTACATTGATGTGGATAAAATCAATCTCCGGCGGGGCTCTGCGCAACCCGATCACGGATATGGCGAGTATAACCATGTACGTTATAGCCCTTCAGGGCTGTGCCTATCAGACATGTGGCATCCGTGCAATAGGATGTCGCACAATGACAGCGTAATGTACCCTTTGCCTCTTATAATTCTCACGCTACTCGCTTTGCTTAGCGCATGTACCAATCGCGAATACACACGCACGCCTCGTACGGGAACCGAACAATTGTTGTTGAGCCATGCTATTCAACAAAGCGTCAAAGACCTCGTCCTTCCCATCCCGGCGCAGTCTTCTGTTATGGTCGACGTGATCGGCTACACGGGCGATCGGCAGTGGCTGCAACCGTCGTTCCTCGCCGACAGTCCCATGATTAACACCCACAGCACCGGCGGTGACAACAGTTCTTCGACGGAGTCCAATCTTTCGGCGGTGAGACCGCAAGGTGCCGATCTCGCGGTGCTCCGCGGCTTCGTCGAGGGCCGCTTTGCGGAACTCGGATGCACGCTCGCGGGAGACCGCGACCGAGTCGATCTCTGGATACGGGTGATGGTCCTGGCTATCGGGACAGATCAGGGCCAAAACTTTTTCGGGATGCCGCCTGTCCAAAGCGCTCTTATTCCCTTCTCGCTTCCAGCCTTGACCTTATATCAGTCGCAGCGCCAAATCGCGTACGTCCGCTATCTTGTCCAGGTCTACGATGCGCGTACGAGGCGATTACTGTTCTTTAGCCCCTGGTATCAAGGATCGTCCTATTACAATCAATACACCGTTTTGCTCTTCATTAATTTCCGCGGGACGGATCTGATTGAAGCGCCGTATCTTCAATGATGAACGAATTCTTACCGGGAAAGCGCCGAGTGGTTCCCTAGTAAGATGTAGTTCCTCTCCTGCCCCGTCGCCGCAATACCGACTCCTGCATGTTCAATACATTCCCATGTGAGACTTGTCAGACAACGGCTAGAAGTGGTGCCAGTGTCGCTCCGATTGCCAGACGGTACTTTCACGGTCATGATCAATGTGAGAAAGGGAGGGGACATGGTGACATTCAAATTCATGACGGGCATAACGATGCTGACGTTGGTGTTGCTTGCTCCACTTAACGGCTTGGCGCAGAACTCAGAGTTCCCGGATGCCGATCGAGATGGCATGGCTTCAGACAATGCTATCGAAGGCAGTGCAGAAACCTTTCTGGAAATGCGGGCCAGTATTGTCGACAAAGACGGTGACCAGTTCATTGCTATGACTGAAGAGGGGCAGGAGTTTCGCTTACCGGTGGAGGGCGCTCCAGCGGATGTCCATGTCGGCGATAAGCTTCGATTGATTCCCGATGCTGAGAGCCAAACGATTCAGGTGTTTAAGGCCGAGCCTGCTGGGATGGGGGCTAGTAAAAAACTGGATTCACAGTTGTAAGCACCAAGGGGACCTTTACGGGTCCCCTTTTTTTTAAGTTTTTAAGATGGGTCTGGAACTTCATCAGCTCAGATTCCGTTCTACTGCATTGGCCTTGAGAAACGCGGAGCAAGTTTTCAACCAGCACTCCGGCCTTAACTAATCCTCAACGTAGCCCGTAACGGTGCCATAATTTTAATTCTACAGGGCCATGCCGGCCGACCTTCTAGCTATCCTGGTGGGCTGCACGTCCTGGCGAGGCTTGCGTACCACCAAGTCGGGGTTATAGCATGAAGGTACCTTCTCTTGAGCGTAGGAATGTCATGGTTCATTTTCTATAGTGACGTGAAAGTATGGCTATGATTCGTAAAACGTTTCCCGTTCCACCCCTCGGGTGCAATTGTTCGATCCTTGGTGATCCAATTACGAAGCACGCGATTATCGTCGATCCGGGTGGAGCCCATCAGACAATCTTAAAGCACGTGCAGGAGATGGGCCTGACTGTCGTCAGTGTTATCCATACGCACGCACATTTCGATCATTTTCTCGCGTCGGGTGAGATCAAGAAAGCAACGGGTGCCACGCTCTGCTTGCATTCTGACGACCGCCGGCTTTGGGAAATGCTTGATGTCCAATGCCGCATGTTCGGCATCCCCTATGTGCCGGCGCCGTTGCCGGAGTATTGGTTACATGACGATGAAAAGATTATTGTGGGAAGCATGGAGGGTGTGGCATTGCATACGCCCGGGCACACGCCTGGGTCGATGTGCTTTTTCTTTCCATCGGACGCTCTTTTGTTGGCGGGAGATACGTTATTTCGGGGCGGCATCGGTCGAACGGATCTCTGGGGCGGCGATGGTGAGGCGATCCAGCGGTCCATCCGTGAGCGGCTCTACGCCCTTGAGGACGACACCCGCGTCGTGACCAGTCATGGACCCGAGACGCAGATTGGATTTGAACGGGAGAACAATCCTTTCGTCGGAGCCTAGGAATCTGCCCGAGTCATCGTTCGTTGCGAGGGAAAAGCGATGCTGGCAAATGCGTACATCCAGGT
>JAICXS010000312.1 GCA_025934615.1 Nitrospiraceae bacterium | reverse complement strand
CGGAAAAGATGGCAACCATCCGGGCGTTGGCGAACTGCTCACGACGGCGGCAATACCGTCGGTGCAATTTACACAGACGACTGATGCCGAGGTGGCCTTGGGCGTCCTTCGTGCCCGTGCGTATCGTCGTATTGCATTCATTGGCGCGTTGAACGCACCATTTGGCTTTATTAACCACATCCGAGTCGCTCTCTCGGGGACCATGGAGATCGTCGACGCGACAGATGCCATTGACCAGTTTAAGGCGGTCAAAAGCCCCGCAGAGCTTGCGATCATCAAGGAGACTGCCGCGCTGCAAGATTATGTATTCAGCGAGGTTGTTGCTCACGCGAAACCCGGGATGCGCGACGTTGAAGTGACTGCCCTTGCCCGACATGCGGCCGAACGCAAAGGCAGCGAGCAATCGCTATTCCTGGCGTCGTCGGCTCCGTTAGGCACGCCGGCACTTTTCGCGCAAAGGCACTTTCAGGGAAGAACCATCAGGCCCGGCGATCAGTTGCTTATCCTCATCGAGAACAACGGCGTAGGTGGCTACTACACCGAGCTAGTACGCACACTCGTATTTGGGCGCGCTTCGCAAGAATTGCTCGATCATTTCGAAGTCTGCAAAGAAGCGCAAACCGAGACTTTGAAGCGCCTTATTCCCGGCGCCTCGTGCAGCGAGATAGGCCTCGCCAACGATCACTTCATGACGAGTCGTGGCCATCACCCTGAGCCGCGCATTTTCGGTCACGGGCAGGGTTATGACATTGTTGAGCGACCGATTCTCAGATTTGACGAGACTATGGTGATTCAACCAAATATGAATTTTTCGGTCCACCCCGCCTATGGCACAAGTACCGTCTATGTCACGATTTGCGATAATTTCTTTATTGCTGTGAATGGCGTCATCGAACGAATACACCACACGCCGCAAATGATATTTGAGCTTTAACAGTCATCGCCTGGTCCGAGCGGACTCGATGCCGGACGGCGCATGCTTGATATCGCGCGGTGGACACCCTCTTCCGAACTGCATGTCATCTTTGAGGGTTCGCCCGCGGTGATGAACCGGTTGAGAAAGCGTCCGGCAAGTTCCGGCCAGAGGAAGGTGGACGGCCGATCTTCGTTTAAACTGTTTCGTGCCCGAGGCTGTGCATGACTCGACTCTTAAGGTGGCGAATTTCGTGATTGGCCCGGTCGGCCGCCAGGTTCGGCGCCGGATCGGGGAAGGGACGGGTTCGCGCCCGATTTCGCGGCCGTGATTCACAATCGAGGAGGTCGATGTAAAGCGGGCTGCGGCGAAACGAGGATAGAGTAAATGATACCCCGCAATTCCTGTCATCAGACACGTTAGGCGATGACATTTCTGCGTACTGCTCTCGAATTCAGCTCTTCGACCAAGAATATTCATTGCTGCCCCTGCCTCGCATGGCTGGCCCGCTGATGGTTGAATTTACTTGCTACCTGAGATTGCTGGTCGTGCAGGTATCGATGAATTGATTGTCCCGTCCGAACGTAGAAATTCCCAACTTTGGCGAGTGGGAGAGAATTTTCCGATGTTGACCCACAGCTATCCTAGGAATGCCGGGTCAAGGTGAATTGGCTAGTGCACGCCGGCACTCGGCATAGGTGTGGCCGCCGGCCTGACCTACGGTGGCTGAGATAGTTGGCGAGCGAGATGCCTCGGCTATCTACTTGTCGCCATTGGCGCTATCTTAGAAACTGAAGGGGTCGTCGCCATGCTTTTCAATACGTGATCACGAGTGTCGCCATCGCCAAAGTCATGACGGGCTGGACGTCAAATATGTCGGCTGGATCTTGAATAGCACGGTAACTTCAAACACGAAAGTCCAAACATCATTCGGGAGGACAATGACAGTGAGCACGACCGGACAATTCGGAAAGATCTCTCGTCGGAAGATCATACAGACCGTAGGCTGCGGTGCTTTGGCTGCCGGATTTCCGTCAATCATCGCCAGTAGAGCGCTGGGACAAACAAGAAATGGCATGACGAGGCTCATCAATGGCGACGGACCATTTATCAGCAAAGCTCCCGTTATGATCGCCTATGAGAAGGGATATTTCAGAAAGCTCGGTATCGACCTGGAGTACAAGTGGTTCACTGACGGCGGCTTGGTGCTTTCCCCGCTCATTTCCGGAGAAATTGATCTTGCCTCACCCACGCCATCGGCTGGTCTGTTCAACGCGATTGCGCGTGGTGCAAATATTCAGATGTTTCTCGATTCCGGCACCGAACTTTCGAATAAGCACTCCACCACGGTGACAGTGGTGAGCCAGAAGCTCTGGGACGAAGGTATTCAAACGCCGGCAGACCTTCCGAAAATCGCCAATTTGAAGGCGCATATGTCAGTCAAAGGAAGCATCAACGAGTACATTCTGGATCGCACCTACATGAAAGGCGGTGTCGATCCTACCAAGGTCACCTATGAGTACGGCTTGGCGCAGCCAGCTGCCATGCAGCTCATGTTGAAAGGTGGCGTCGACATCACGAACTATGCTTATCAGTTCGCCTGGGTGCTTCAGAAGCAAAAGAAGGGGCAAGTGATCGCAACCGGATATGACGTAGCTCCCGGCGCGGTCATCTCCTGCTACTCTTATTCAAAGGACAAATTTAATTCGATCGGGCGCGAGGTGTACGTGCGGTTCGCAATGGCTAGCCTCGAGGGCATTCGCCAGTTCAACGCGTCGCTAAATGTCAGTCCTCCGCCGAAAGACATCGTGGATATAATTATGAAGCACACCTTCTTCAAAGGTGATGCAGGGCGCCAGATGCTGCTCGACCTTCATCCACGCTGGTCTGAATCCGCATCGGACGGCAAGCCCAATCGGCCCGGTATTTCCGCGATGCAAGACCATTGGGTCGATGTACGCAAGTACGTGGAGAAAAAGGTCAATATCGACGAGCTTGCCAACCAGGATATCGCTGCAGAGGCGATGGAGCGGTTGAAGAAAGAGAACCCATTCAAAAATCTCTGACGAAAAACGACTGACAAAAAAACCGGTGGCGTATCAGGCGCGATCTCAGTCATTTCACAGCGCGGGTCACAGACCAGGCGCTGTGATTTACCCGTAAGCTGGCCCGCATGAATTTCCCGCCAGGCGAACACTCCATCCACAATATGGAGCTGGTCGGATATGCCGATCTCGATGGCCGCCCAGCATTCAAGCTCGCATTGCATAAGTCTGGGGAACGCTGGTTTCTCTACACGGCGGCGCTTTGGGAATCTGGACTCAATGTCGTCGATGTTACCAACCCGTCGCGTCCTAAATTTCTTCGCTTCCTGGCGGGGCCGCCGAATACGTGGACGCTTCAGGTTCAGGTTGCCGAAGGACGAATGATCACATCGATGGAGAAAATCCAGCCCGGTTGGGGAGAGACGCCGGGCGCTCCGTACGGCGAAGGCTTTTTGATTTGGAATTTGAATGACCCGGAGTCGCCGCAGCAAATCGGCCACTTCAAGACGGGCGGCGCGGGCACGCATCGCAACTATTACGACGGCGGCCGGTATGTGTATGCGACAAGCCGCCTCGAAGGCTTTGACGGCCACATCCTCCAGATCGTCGACATTCGCGACCCGGCACATCCCTTCGAAGTGTCACGCTGGTGGCGCAAAGGACAATGGATCGCCGGAGGCGAAGCCGGCGCGCCGCATGGAACGCTGCTGCATGGCGGCGCTTACGTGCGCGGCGAGCGGGCCTATCTTCCCTACAGCGCCGGCGGCTTCGTCATTCTCGACATCTCCGACAAGAAGAAGCCGCGGATGGTGAGCGACCTGCCGTTCTCACCGCCGTTCCAGTCCTTCATCGCCGTGCACACGGCGCTGCCGCTCACCAAACGCGAGCTGGCGATCGTCAACTCGGAGG
>JAICXS010000404.1 GCA_025934615.1 Nitrospiraceae bacterium | reverse complement strand
TCACAACTCGCACCCCAATAGCCCGCGCCGCGATTTCAAACTTAATGAAGTGATGGGAGGGATTGTGATCACCATCCCAATAGAGGATTGATGGATAAGCGATCGGCTGCTGTCAGCTCCTCCGGAAAACTGATGGCGGAAAGCTGATGGCCGAAGCTTAAAATTGACGATGCAAAACGAAGTGAGCAAAACCATTGCGTTGCGGTCGATCCATCTGATCGACGGGAAGGGTTCGGCGCGAGAGCGGATGACCGTCTTGATTCAAGGCGCTCGCATCGCTGCGGTCGGGCCGGATCGTGAGATGTCCGTGCCTCGTGGCTCAGAGGCACCGGACATTCGCGGCATGACGGTGCTGCCCGGCCTGATCGATTGCCACGTCCATCTGTGCCTTGGCGCTGAAGCCGATGTGGTGCGTACGATCGAGCGGGAAGCTCCCGCGTTGACGACGCTGAAAGCGTCGCGATTCGCCCGACAGACCTTAGAAGCGGGGTTTACCACGGTGCGGGATGTCGGCTGCCGCGATCATTCGATCTTTGCGCTCAAACAGGCCATTACGGATGGTGTGCTGCCGGGGCCCCGCATCCTGGCGGCCGGTCTGGCGATTTGTATGACCGGAGGCCATGCCCGCTTCATCGGCCGTCAAGCCGATGGCCCGGTCGAAGTGATGAGAGCGGTGAGAGAACAGTTAGCGGCCGGGGCGGACGTCATTAAATTTATTGCATCGGGCGGCGTGCTGACGCCGGGCACGTCCCCTGAATGCGCACAGATGACTCCTGACGAATTGGAGGCCGGCATGGCGGAAGCGCGGCGCGCCGGGCGACGAGTGGCGGCGCACGCGCATGGTGCCGATGGCATGAAGAACGCCATTAAGGCCGGTGCGCATTCCATCGAACACGCGACGCTGATGGATGAAGAAGCAGCAGGCCTCATGCGGGAATATGGCGTCTTCATGGTTCCTACGCTGTCGGCACTTGCGACGACGGCCGCATGCGGCCTCTCGTGCGGGATTCCTGAATCGGCACTCACGAAAGCCAAATCCATGCAGGCTCGCCATGAAGCCAGCTTTAAGAAAGCCGCGCGAGCCGGCCTCAACTTCGCCCTCGGTACGGACGCCGGCACGCCATTTAACTACCATGGAGAGAATGGACAGGAACTCGAACGGATGGTCGCTCTCGGCATGGCTCCTATGGAAGCTCTCCTGGCGGCGACGTCGGCCGCGGCTACGCTATTAGGGCTCGCGCACACTCTCGGCACCATTGAATCCGGCAAGCACGCCGACCTGCTCGTCATCGACGGCAACCCTCTCAAGCGCGTCGCGATCCTGCGCGATCGAGACAAACTGCAGGGCGTGATGCAAGGCGGGCGATTCGTCAGTGGACCGCTCTCACGGTAAGGCTCAAAGAGGAGTGGTGAGTATCGGATCAGACTATGCCGGAGATATCCCGCCTGTTAGAAGAATTCTAAAAATGTCTAGCTTATTTTCTTCTCGTAGCACTCAACACTAAACATTATGGCCGTAGAAACACAATGGCCGCCGGAATGCTCGACTGAACGGGCACGAAGGATTCACGCCGCTGATCGAAGCGTTGCACGACCTCGCGTGCTGATTTGGCAACCGCCCCTTCCGTAAACTCGGTCGATATCACCGCTTGTTTCACATCGGCTGGTGCCCCGAGCACTAAACTTGGCGCTGCCGGAGCGAGATGCGCGGCTGCGACGGTGAACTGACCGGGATTGAGCACCACGGTTCGATCGCCGGACGTGAATGACACGTGACCCGTCGTACCGATATTGGCCGCCCCGCTCCTTGATCCATCGGTCCATACGGCAAAATACGTCCCTTGAGACACCACCAACGCCGTCGGCGTGTGAACATTAAATTTCGCTCCCTTTCGGCCAAAAATAGGGCCGACCAAGGCCCTTACTTTGCCTTCCTTTAGCTTGAGCGTCACGCTCCGTGTATCGACACTGGAATCATAGATATGCTCGGCGATTTCCACCAGACTGTTCTCGCCAATAGTCAACAGCGTATCGTTCTGAAAAAGAATTTTCGAACGGGCCTTGGCTTCGGTAGAAATGACATCGTGCGGAACAATTTCCTGAGGGATGCTGACGCGTACCGGCTTAGTGTCACCCGGATGAGTCACCATGATTCGTCCCTGCATCGCCGTGATCTGTCCAACAGGATTGACGGCAGCATCATGCCCCCACCCGGGCGGAGCGAGAAGCATCATGAGCATCCCCAGCCATCCGACGAACGTGCGGGCAATTCCCGAGTAAGGCATCGCAGTCCCTCTCAAAGGAATCGTTTTGGCCAACGGTGCATCATAGTGAGAAGACATGTCGATTCTGTACGGATTCGCACAACCACGCATCTTATCGATACGCTTCTTCTTCTATGTTTCGTATCGGATTCAAAAGCGGACGGACGTCTGCGTCGAGGACGGTTCTCTATAGGTTCCGAACTTACAGCGGAACACCGAGCGGCAACCGGAGATTGATTTCAGAAGATTCGACGTTTGAGATCTTGACCGGTCAACGGTCCGCACGATGGCTGATGTTCATGGAATGGAATGTGAAGATTTTTAAGATAACTGCGTGTTCATCGATCCAGACATAGCGGACGAACAATGAACTGACCTAACGGGACTACCGCCTCACGTACCACAGTTCCAAAGCCTGTGCAAAGCCGTGGCATGCTCCTTCTTCGAACCGGTTTCCGAATCGGTCTCGCATGACATTAATGCCTCTTTCGTCTTGTTTGCCGACGACTTGTTGGGAAACCATCATCTGAACCGCCACATCAAGGAGCCGTTTCCTTCGCCCATCCATCTCAGGAGTCATGAAGTCTCCCAATACTTCTCGCGCACGGGCAAGGACAATCGGCTCGTGAAACGTATCATAGCCTTGTGCCTCTACCGTCCGCGATCGAATGACGGCAAGTTCGGATTTGATTCGCGCCGCCTGTTTAATCAACACCGCAAACAATTCTCTGCGCCCTTCATCGAACAGTTTATCTTCCATCTGCGTGAGCACGAGACCCAAATCAGGCGACTC
>JAICXS010000141.1 GCA_025934615.1 Nitrospiraceae bacterium | reverse complement strand
CGAGGTCCTCCGGCGCGTGCAGCAAGGTGATGTGGGAAATATTGTCCGCGGCCGCTACGATGAGTTTCTGACCAAGTTGGAAGTGGGCAGGGGAGAGACCGGCCGACATTCTGCTGTTGGGCCCAGGTCCTCCATGGCTTAATGCGCTTTTTCCCACCGTCCTTGGCGTTGGGAAAGACGTGAAGTCACCGGATAACGACGACGGCTGCGGCTCATGGAGCCAGAGAGCCATGGCGCCGACGACAAGCGCTGTGCCACCCAGTCCGATCATGAGATGCAAGAATGACGGCATAAAACGATCCTCTCCAGGGATGCACGGCTAGAGTATGCCCAAGCTACGAGCACCTTCGCAAGCGGACAGACAACCTTGACCAACTGAACGGGGACCGCCTACTATCGACTATAAATGAACAGCGAGGAGGATGGACAATGCCTCATGACTTTATGCCGGGCTTAGCGGGTGTGCCGGCTGCGCGGTCTGCAGTCAGCGATGTCGATGGTCAAGCCGGCGTGTTGGAATATCGCGGGATCCGCATTGAAGCATTATGCGAACACTCGTCGTTTCTCGAAACGGCGTGGTTGTTGTTGTTCGGGCGTTTGCCGACACAGGAGCAGTTGACTCAGTTTACCAAAGATGTGACCTGTCATCGGCGCATCAAATATCGGATTGTGGATCTCATTAAGTGCTTGCCCGAGCACGGCCATCCGATGGACGCGCTGCAAGCGGGGGTGGCGGCTTTGGGTATGTTCTATCCCGGTCGGAACGTCACGGATGTCGAAAATAATTATTGGTCAGCCGTCCGGCTAATTGCGAAATTGCCGACGATCGTTGCGGCGTACGCGCGGTTACGCAAGGGGGATGATTACATTCCACCGCGAGACGAACTGAACTTTTCCGAAAACTTTTTGTATATGTTGACGGAAACAGTCCCTCCAAAGATCTGGGTGGAGACGTTCGATGTCTGCTTGATCTTGCATGCCGAGCATACGATGAATGCCTCGACTTTCACCGGGCTCGTAACGGCCTCGACGTTAGCGGATCCGTACACGGTAGTCGCCTCGTCTATTGGCGCGCTGAAGGGGCCGTTACATGGCGGCGCGAATGAAGAAGTGGTGGAAATGCTCAGAGAGATCGGCACGCCGGGCCGCGTGAGAGGCTACGTCGAGCAGAAGGTCCAAGCCAAGGAAAAAATCATGGGCTTCGGCCATCGGGTCTATAAAGTGAAAGATCCTCGGGCTACGATTTTACAAGAGGTCTGCGGTCGGCTGTTCAAGGAAACCGGCACATCCCCCCTTTACGACGTGGCCGTAGAAGTCGAGCGGGCCGCAGCCGAGCACTTCGAGGCGAAGAAAGTGTACCCCAACGTCGATTTTTATTCGGGCATCGTCTACGACAAAATGGGCATCGAATTGGAGTTCTTCACACCCATTTTTGCCATGGCGCGTGCGGCGGGATGGCTTGCGCACTGGTTCGAGCAGCTCAAGGAAAATAAACTCTATCGGCCGGAGCAAATCTATGACGGCGAGCACAATCGTCCGTACGTGCCGATCGGCGAACGCTAGAGCAGCCATCGGCCGGAATTTCCCTGGTCGCGAGGGTAGCGCCTTATTCAAAGAGGCGGATAAAATTCCAAACGATCAGCGCCTCGCCGAGAATCATTGCCCCAAGTAATGCTAAGGCAACAAGCTCCATCATAACCACCTCGATAGCCGTCGGCGCCGCAGCTCCCCCGGTGCACTTCGCCATGGTTAAACACTGTTCGACGCCGACGCCGCCATTGCGGTGTTGGCTCTGGGCCTTCTGATCTAAGATCGCCGGACGGAAGAACAAGAGCGGGTCCACGAGGACGAAGTCTCACTATTGTCTTCACTCATCCTGATAATTTCAGCGCGCAAAAAGTCCAGTCTGGAAACTCCTACTCTTGGCGATTTCAGGAAATAATTAGTTTTTACGGTAGTCCGGCTTTGCTTTCGGCTCCAAAGACATCAGCACTATTTGCATCGAGCGGCGGAAGCGAGACGGCTAGCGGCTATGATGTGGCGGGGATTAACGCGCGAGAAGCGATGGCGCTGCTCCAGCGGGCATGCAGAAAGACATCATCAGACATCAATGCCAGAGCCTAAGAGGCGTCTCGCCAATGAGCGTCCGCGGATCTCGAACCCTGCGGGGACTTCAAAAAGATTAAAGACCAGGGCCCGCGGCCGATAGCGCTGTTCGCAATGAACACAAGCAATCGGGACGCTTGCTCGAAGATCGAGATGGTCGCCGATTTATCTGCACTCAGGGCGAATGCACGAGCGGCGGCCTGGCGTGGGAGAACTTCTGGGCCGCGATAATATGGCTCTAACGGACGTTCCCATTCCTCACGAGCGGCGGCATAGACCGGGACTCCCGCAAGCACAACAGCCAACAAGGAGAATAGGTCGTCGCAGAACCATCCTCATCCCGTCGATGCGAGGCGGTCATAAAAAGCGAACTCCGTCGAGCCAAATCGGTTAAGTGCTAGACTCGGCTTCACCTCTTCAATATTTCTATTTCGGATTGACGGACAGGAACACGGTCGCATTGCCGCGCGTGATAAGCAGCAGCACCCGGGACTTCGGATCGAGCTCGTTCACGAGGCGTTCGAAGTCTTGCAGATTGCGGACCGGTTTCCTGTTAACCTCTCGAATAATATCCCCGACCTTCAGACCAGCCTGGTCGGCCGCCGAATCAGGCTCGATCTCGCTCACGGCTACACCGGCCTCTTTTCGTCCCTGCCGTCCCTGTCGGTCGCCAAGCGGTTCAACGGTGACGCCCTCCAGCGCATGTTCGCCGTGCCCGCTGCCCGGTTCACTCCGTGAGGCTTTCGCCGGGTCTTTGGGCAACTCGCCGACGGTCAGCTTCACGTCTTTGGTGTGCTTCTCCCTGAGGATCGTCACGGTTACGGTCGTGTCGGGCGCTGTATCGGCGACCATCGATCGGAGATGGCCGGGGTCTTTGATCGGCGTCCCGTTGTAGGCGGTGATGATGTCCCCGCGCTGGAGCTTGGCTTTTGCGGCGGGGCTCTCCTCCATGACATCAGCGACAAGGGCTCCCTGCGTATCCGTTGCTCCGAATTCTTTCGCCAGATCTGCATTGATCTCTTGAATCGACACGCCGAGCCAGCCACGGACAACTTTGCCGTACTTGATGAGGCTGTTCATGACGCTCTTGGCCATGTTGCTTGGAATGGCGAAGCCGATACCCATGTTCCCGCCGGTCCGGCTGAAGATCGCGGAATTGATACCGATCAGTTCTCCCCTGAGGTTGACCAAGGCACCGCCGGAATTTCCCGGATTGATCGCTGCGTCCGTCTGGATAAAATCCTCATAATCGACGATGCCCATATTGGCGCGTCCTACCGCGCTGATGATTCCCATCGTGACGGTTTGATTCAGACCGAACGGATTGCCGACAGCCAAGACCAGCTCCCCGACTTGCAATTGGGCGGAATCGCCCCATGACAACACCGGCAAATTGTTGGCCTCTATTTTAATGACGGCGACGTCGGTTTTCGGATCGGATCCAATAACCTTGGCTTTGAAGGTGCGTTTATCCGGCAGCAGTACCTTGATTTCGTCCGCCTTCTCCACGACGTGATTGTTCGTCACGATATGGCCGTCGGCACTGACAATCACCCCTGACCCCAATCCTTGTTCGCGACGCTCCTTCGGAACGGGAATCCGGCGCTCCTCCTCTCCGAAGAACCGGCGAAAGAATGGATCGTTGAAAAAAGGATTTTGAAATCCTTCGCCCTGAGCGGTCTTCTGCGATGAGGAGATGTTGACGACAGACGCCTTGGCCAATTTTGCGACTGAAATGAATGTCTCATTGCCGGGAAAACTGACTATCTGCGAGGGGCCCGCCTGAGCGGCGGCATGGGCCGTGGGTTCAGGAGAAAGGCGTTCAAGAGGACTCTGCTCTCGAGAACATTGCGCCGTTCCAAGGAGCAACGCAAGCAATCCGATGAACGATCTCTGCTTCCACCGATCCAGGGCGTACCTGATTATTGGGACAAGACGAGGTTGATCTGAACTCATGAGGGGCATTCCTTCATTTATTAGGACAATGATGATCGGTATTTAAATAATCTTACCATTGAGAGAGTCAAGAGGAAGTTCCTTACCCAGGTCAGTGCGCCGCCAACCTTAGCGTCAGTGCTTGTAGAAGTCGAGCAGGCTTGTAGGTGCCCATAGGAACCATTTAAGATGACTTCCCTGTAGAAGAACATAACCTTCCGGAATCGGAGTATCGGACTATGACGAAGAAAGCGCAGCATGACGCGTCTATGAGGGCGCAGAATCACTCACCCGGCGCGACCCGGATGGAACGGGATACGATGGGAGAATTAGCGGTCCCGGCATCGGCGTACTACGGCGTGCAAACAGCTCGGGCGGTCGAAAACTTTCCGATCAGCGACCTGCGTTTTCCGCGCTCCTTTATTAAAGCGACGGGTTTGATTAAGCATGCGGCGGCGAAGGTCAATGCCGCACTCGGGCTACTGGATCAAAAAATCGCCGAGGCGATCCTCACCGCCAGTCGAGAGGTGATCGACGGATGCTGGGACCATGAATTCCCCGTCGATATTTTCCAGACCGGTTCCGGGACCTCAACTAATATGAATGCAAATGAGGTCATTGCGAATCGCGCCACGGAACTGCTCGGTGGAGCGCGGGGCAGTAAACTCGTGCACCCCAACGACCATGTGAATTTAGGGCAATCCAGCAATGATGTGATTCCCACGGCGATTCATGTTGCGGCTATAGACGGGATTGAGCACCAGCTCGTGCCGGCGCTAAGCCGCCTTCAGCGGGCATTAGCCGGCAAGGCGCAAGAATTCGAGACGATCGTCAAAATCGGTCGAACGCATCTGCAAGACGCCACCCCGGTGCGGTTGGGGCAGGAATTTGGCGGCTATGCGCGGCAGATCGCATTAGGATTGGAACGGGCACGGCATGCGCAATGCGTCATGAGCGAAGTGGCACTCGGTGGAACGGCGGTCGGCACGGGACTGAATGCCCATCCTGAGTTTGCCGGACGTGTGCTGACATTAATTGCACAGGAAATCGGATGCCCTTTTCAAGAGGCGACCAATCATTTTGAAGCGCAATCGACGCAGGATTCTCTCGTTGAGGCGAGTGACGCACTGCGGACCCTTGCCGTCAGCCTGATGAAGATTGCCAATGATGTGCGGTGGCTAGGATCCGGCCCCCGATGCGGACTCGGAGAAATTGTATTGCCAGAGACGCAACCCGGATCATCGATTATGCCTGGCAAAGTCAATCCGGTGATTGCGGAATCCGTCACCATGGTAGCGGCGCAAGTGATCGGTAATGACGTGACGATGACCGTCGGAGGGCAAGCCGGCAATTTTGAGCTGCTGGTCATGCTGCCGGTCATGGCGTATAACCTGCTCCAGTCCATTGAATTGTTGGCCAACGCCGCGAATAACTTCTCAGCTCGCTGCATTGAGGGAATTAAGGCCGACGAAGAACGCTGCCGCACTTTCATTGAACAAAGTTTAGCCATGTGCACGGGGTTGGCGCCTGAGATCGGTTACGATGCGGCGGCCAAACTGGCAAAAGAAGCGTATCGGACGGGAAAGACCGTGCGTGAAATTGCGCGGGCGCAGAAAGTCTTGCCTGAAGATCGGCTTACTGCACTATTGGATCCGTGGCGTATGACCGAGCCGGGAGGACCGGTGGGGTCAGCAGGTGGTTGAGGCCTCGTCCAGTTCATTTACCCTTCTTTCGTTCGGCCGGTTACTCTCTTGGGGGGCTATTCATTCAGGACTTACGG
>JAICXS010000094.1 GCA_025934615.1 Nitrospiraceae bacterium | reverse complement strand
TGGAAGAGTCTTTTATAGAAGGAACAGAGCCGACGCTCTTCTGCGAAATTCACAATCCCGGCATGCTGGATCGGCTCAAGAATCTCTTCGGCCTCTAGGCCATGCTCTTACGTCGTCATCGGTGCAACTGTGCACGGCTAGAAGTAAAACTCTTACTCGGCAATGGCTATGCTTGACTCCTCCCGCGCTTCATTTCATACTTCCGGCGTAATGATATTGCCTCTCGTCAAAGACACTACACGCTGCGTGCAAGGAAGCGTGGATCGAATGTCATGGTAAGTATGCTCCCCATGAACAATCGCCGCCCGTCCATGAACCCCCGCTGGGCAAACGTTTTGTTAGTGGATGACGATCATGCGTTGCTGGAAGCGCTGTCGGGAACGCTTCAACTTCGTCTCGGCCATTTCACCCTTGACACGTGCGATACCGGAATAAAGGGATTGGCCGCTCTGTCCGCGACTCGATACGATACGATCATCACCGATGTGCGCATGCCCAGTATGAGCGGACTGGAATTTCTCGCACGGGTCAAAGCGGCACAGCCCGAGACGCCCGTCGTCTTGATCTCCGGCCATGGCGATCGCGCGCTTGTCTCCAAGGCGCTTGAGGCCGGGGCATCGGATTTTATTGGGAAACCGTTTGAGCGCGAGGTGCTTATCCGGACCATGAGACAGACGTTAAACCTATCGCGTCTTCGTTCGCTCTTGGAGCGACAACAAGCCATGATTGCCCGCGCACGGGACCATCACATGTGCATAGTCGAGAAATTAAGTCAGTCCAACGAAAAGTGGCTTGACTTGCTGGCTCAGACTATCGTGAAAGACGAGTCAGTGGACCGTCCAGGTGACGGCCTTCTGCGACGGGAAACGGTCGAGCAACAGGTGCACATCTTCAGCCAAAGAGCAGACCGCCATCGAGCCATCCTCGACGCATTCCTTGAAAAAGCCACGCACGCTCATCGACAGACGTTGGAAGAACTCAATGTGGCTCAAGAGACGGTGCGCCGGCTCGCCCTTACACGATTGCACGACCTGTCTTAGGTACTCTCTTAGCGTCACCACACCGACGCTCCATTGACTCATCTTCCTGCCGTCTTTATGCTGCGCCCTTGTAGCCCTACAACGAAAGGTCGCGATATGGCGCGTTTCATCCCTGTGCTTACACTTAAAGACGTACGGCACTTGGCCGGTCTCATGGCCACCGTGTGCCTCACCTTTGCCTCGGCGTGCTCTCCCCTTCCAGGCCATTGGCGTCCTGGATGGAATGAGCACACGTCCGAGCGGACGGTCATTGTAGAGACGGCAGCGTCCTGGAACATGACTGATTTGGAAACACAGGATGGCCGTTTTATTGGCCTGGCGATTTCCGGCGGGGGCAGCCGCGCTGCCAATTTCGGCGCCGCCGTCATGCTGGAACTCCAACAGCGCGGTCTCTTGGATCAAGTGGATGTCATTTCGGGGGTATCCGGCGGAACCCTACCCGCCGTGTATTACGGGCTCCGGGACAAAGCCGGTCCGTTCGAATCCGAGGCGGTGCGGAAGACGCTCGGCTATGACTTTCAACGCAATTGGCTGTGGCGCTGGCTTCTCCCGCATAATATCTTTCGCTTTTGGTTCACGGATTTTACGCGGTCCGACATCATGGTCCAAGTGTTCAATGCGCACTTGACTCACAAGGCGACCTTTGCCGATCTGCGGCCGCATCCCAAAATCCTCCTCAACTCGACGGTCCACAACGATCACATGCGCTTTACGTTCACGGACGATCGATTCGCTTCGTTGCACTCCAACCTGGCGATGTATCATGTGGCCAATGCAGTGAATGCCTCCTCGGCGTTTCCCGGCGCGTTCGAGGATGTCACCCTGGAGAATTATAGTCCCCAAGATCCAGTGGCTTTGAAAGCGCTCGGGGTGGAACCGGTGAAATACCTCCATCTGTACGATGGTGGCCCCATCGACAATCTCGGCGTACAAGCGATCGTCGAATATCTGAATCGTAATGTGACGGGATCTCGCGGGGCCCACGCTTTTCCGAACAGTTGCCTCATTTTTGTGGTGGACGCCACCCCGGCCAGCGAGCATCCTGAGTTGAATGACTCGCAATCGAGTCGGCAGGTCGTCGACTACTTCATCGACACCAACGTATTGGATGCGATGGATGCAATGCTGATCGAGTCGCGCCGGTCCAACTTGGTGCGGCTAGGAATTCCTCCCGAAAAGCAGGATCAGGAAGTTCACGGCCATTTTGTCATGAACGATCAAACCGGGTGTGGGTGCGAGATACGACACATCGCCCTTCGGCATCTCATCTATATGTCTGAATCTGCGGCAGCGCCGGGATTGGCCTACCGCGCCACGAGGATCAATACCAAGTTCTGGTTGTCCAAAGAGGAACAAGACGATCTGTTCATGGCTGCGAAGCTCCTCATGAAAGAATTGGATGACGATGGACCCTTGCCGGGATCTGATTCGAAGCCGACGTGCAACCATCGGAAGTAACAGCGCGGTCGATCAAGGGCAGGTCGATGGCCGAGACGGTGTCCGAAGGAACGCGAACACGGGTAGTCTATGGACTGGGCCTACTTCGATACCAGCGTGCTGATCAAACGGCATGTGGCTGAACCGGGCTCCACCCGTGCTCGACGAATCTTGCGCGCCCATCGCTTCCTCTCTTCCGCGATCGCACCCGTCGAGGCCGTGTCTGCATTTCGACGGCGGCAGATGCTCGGTGACCTCTCAACGGCGAATGTTCATGCCATCATCAGGAGAATGGGGCAAGACCGGCCGCACTGGGAACTGATTTCAATCAGCCCGGACATGTTACGGAAGGCAGAAAAACTCATTCTCACATTACACATGCGAACGTTGGACGCCCTGCATATCGCCTCTGCCCTAGCCTTCCGACTCGCGTCCGGCATGCGCATACGGTTTATGACGGCCGATCGACAACAAGCCGACGCCGCGCGCCACATGGATTTCACGGTGGAATGGATAGAATAGATTTGTCGATGGCGCCTTCTTCCCAATCGCTTCGCTTGCAACGCCGCTCGTCGTTTCGTTAAGGTACGGCGCGATGCGACCACGATCCGTCTTTCACTCAGCATTAGCCGTCCTCACCGGCGTCCTCTACCCGTTTTGCTTTCCAAATTTCGATCTGGGCTGGCTGGCCTGGATACTTCTGGTCCCGCTGCACGTCGCGATCGGTGAGGTGCCCCCGCGACGGGCCTTCTGGCTCGGATGGACGGCAGGCTGGATCGGATTCATGGGCACGATGGGCTGGGTCGTCACGGCCATGCATATGTACGGGAAAATGCCGTTGCTCTGGAGCTATCTCGCCCTGGCGCTGCTGTCTGCCTATCTCGGCTTGCACGTCGCGGTCTATACGATGACGGTGACGTGGCTGCGAAGAACCCTGCCGCCGTCCGCCCTGCTCGCCGCCCCTTTTATCTGGGTGACGCTCGAACTGATCCGTACGTCCCTGTTCTCGGGACTTCCTTGGGCGCTCTTGGGCTATTCTCAATCGCAATGGCTGAGCGCGATCCAGATCGCCGATCTGACCGGTGTGTACGGCGTCTCATTCGTGATCGTGCTGGTCAACGTCGCTCTGGCCGAGAGCGTCCTCTGGATTATTCGGAAATATCGCACGCTGCCGCTTCGCCAACCTCTCTCGACATTTCCGTGGGCGACGCCGGCCGCAGCAGTGGTGATATTTACAGGGTCCCTTTTGTATGGCCTGGGAGTCTTACGCACAAGCGAACTCCCATCCACAAGCCTCACAATCGGCCTCGTTCAGGCGAACATCGACCAGGCGCACAAATGGGATGCCGCCTATCGTCAAGAGACGCTCGATCGCTATGCGCGTCTCACTGGAGAAGCAACCGACAAGACGGATCTTGTAATTTGGCCGGAAGCCGCCACCCCGTTTCTGTTCGAACAGGAACTCGTATATCGTGGCATCGTCGAATCCATGGTGCGCCACTATGGGGTGCCCCTGGTCTTCGGAAGCCCCGCCTTGCGGTATTATGCAAATGGAAAACCCTATTTGATGAACAGCGCCTACCTGTTTTCGCCGGATGGCCGGATCCTCGGCCGGTACGACAAGCGCCACCTCGTGCCCTTCGGTGAATACATTCCCCTGAAGTCCTTCCTATTTTTTTTGGATAAACTGGTCGAAGGAATTGGAGATTTCGAAGCCGGCACCGTGCCGACGGTACTGGCGCTCCCAGCCAAACCGGACGGTCACGCCGAACCTCCATCCCGCACGCCGGCCAAATTCGGTGTGGTCATTTGCTTCGAGGCGATCTTCCCCGATCTGGTCCGCGAATTTGTCCGGGATGGCGCGGATTTTATGGTCACGATTACGAATGACGCATGGTTCGGCGATTCGGCAGCTCCCTATCAGCACTTCGGCATGGTGGTCCTTCGCGCAGTGGAAAATCATGTCGCGTTTGCACGTGCCGCGAACACCGGCATTTCCGGATTTATCGATCCCTACGGACGTGTGCTCAACGCGTCTCCGATTTTTACCGAACAGGCGATGATCGGACGTATTCCCATCCGCAATGCGCCGACATTTTACAGCCGCCATGGTGATGTCTTTGCGTATGGCTGTGTTATAATTACCGGACTTTTTCTCCTGGCCGCCTCGTGGCGCACCGGCGGCAATGTACAGCAACCGCTCGTCGTCGGTGCGACGACGTAGCGGGGTCGGCCAGATTTACATCGATATCGCAACGAAAAGGATCTTGCATGCTTGACGAAGTCCGCGCTCGAGTTACGGCGATCGGGGAACAGATTCGCGAGTTACGGGGGCATCTTTGACCTCCCCAGACTGCATTCCGATCTTGAACATCTCGACCAGGAAACGTCTCATCCCGATTTCTGGAAAGACACACAAGCCGCTGCCCGAGTAAGCCGAAAGAAAGCCGCCATCGAGCGCGATATCAAGCGCGTGGAGGATTTGGAACGGCAACACGGCGATCTTCGTGCGCTCGTCGAATTGGCGGATGAACATACGGATCCGTCGTTAGAGCAAGAGCTGGCCACCGAGCTAGAGAAGCTTGAATCCGCGGTCAATCAATGGCGGGTCGAGCTGTTACTCTCTGGGGAGCACGATAGCAGCAATGCGATTCTGGCCGTTCATCCAGGCGCCGGCGGGACCGAATCGCAGGATTGGGCACAGATGCTCTTGCGTATGTATGTACGCTGGGCGGAACGAAAGAAATACAAAATCGAAACACTGGACCTGCAGCCGGGCGACGAGGCCGGCATCAAGAGCGTAACACTGGCCGTCAATGGGCCGTATGCGTACGGCTATTTGAAAGCGGAAGCCGGTGTGCACCGGCTGGTGCGCATTTCCCCGTTTGACGCCAACAAGCGCCGCCACACCTCCTTTGCGTCGGTCTTCGTCTATCCGGAGCTGGAAGAAGATGCCGATCTGGTCGTCGAAGACAAAGACTTACGCATCGATACATTTCGGGCCGGCGGCGCCGGCGGTCAGAACGTCAACAAGGTCGAAACGGCCATTCGGATCACTCACCTCCCAACCGGCATCGTCGTGCAATGTCAGAATGAACGCTCCCAGCTTCAAAATCGGCTGGGCGCGATGAAGATCCTGAAATCTCGGTTGTACGAAGTCGAGCAGCAGAAGAAGGAAGCGGAATTTAATTCCATCGTCGGCGAAAAGAAGGACAACGCGTGGGGCAGCCAGATACGGTCCTACGTGTTTCAACCCTATCAAATGGTCAAAGATCATCGGACGAATGAAGAGGTAGGCCAAGTCGATAAGGTCATGGACGGCGATCTTGATAATTTCATCGAAGCGTACCTGAAACAGAAGCAAGTCGGCAGAGAAGCCATCAGCCGTCAGCAATCAGCGTCGAATGCTCAGAACTGAGTGCTGACAGCTGATGACTGAGCGCTGGTAGCTAAGAGCACGACATGGATGAACTGAACGACCAACGGCAGCAGCGTATCAAAAAACTCGATACGTTGCGTGCGCTCGATGTGCAACCCCATGGATCACGGTTTGAGGTCAAAGACCGCGCAGGCCAGCTCGTTCGCCTGCACGCGGAGAAGACAAAAGACGCGCTGGAGCAGGACAAAGTTCCGTGCACACTTGCCGGTCGTATCGTCGGCCTGCGACGCTTCGGCAAAGCCGCGTTCGCCGTCGTGCAAGAGGGCGCCGATCGGATTCAAGTCTATTTAAAAAGAGATCTCCTGGGTGAACACTTCTATAAAATTTGTGAAGAGCTTGATCTCGGCGACTGGATCGGCGTTCAGGGATTTCTCTTTCGGACAAAGACGAATGAGTTGACGGTAGAGGTTCACCAACTCACGTTTCTCTCCAAAGCCCTCCGGCCGTTGCCTGAAAAATGGCATGGCCTCACCGATGTCGAGACCCGCTATCGCCAACGGTACGTCGATTTAATTGCTAATCCTGAAGTGCACCATATTTTTGTCACGCGGAGCCGCATCATTTCAGCCATCCGAGCCTTCCTGATCGAGAAAGGCTTTCTCGAAGTCGAAACCCCGATGATGCATCCCATCCCGGGCGGCGCGACCGCGCGTCCTTTCGTGACTCATCACAATGCGCTCGCGACGGACTTGTATTTACGCGTGGCGCCGGAGCTGTATTTGAAACGATTGATCGTCGGCGGGTTTCCCCGCATCTTCGAAATCAACCGAAATTTCCGTAATGAAGGCATCTCGACGATTCATAACCCTGAATTTACGATGTTGGAGTTTTACCAAGCCTATGCGGATTACAACGATCTCATCGCCTTGACCGAAGACATGTTGAACCGGCTCGCGCAACAGATTCTCGGCGCCACGACGTTCGACTACCAAGGCCAGGAGATCCGATTCGAACGACCCTGGCGTCGATGGTCCTATAGGCAGGCCGTGCTGGAGGTCAACAAGCTGGACCCGGTCGTGCTGA
>JAICXS010000557.1 GCA_025934615.1 Nitrospiraceae bacterium | reverse complement strand
GGCGCAGTTGCGCTTCGACCAGGGACGCCGCCGACCGAATCACAGCATGCATGTCGACCGGTTCGGACTGTTTCACGGAAGTCCTGGCAAAGATACGCAGGTGCGTGATGATATCGGCGGATTTCTTCACTTGCTGCACAGTCGCCTCCAGCGTGCGGCGCAGGCGCGGCAGGTCGATCGGTCCGTCCTCGAGCTGGTCAAGCGCGTTCCCAATAAAGAGGCCGATATTATTGAGGGGATTATTGAGCTCATGGGCCACGCCGCTCGCTAATTCACCGATGCTCGCCAGCTTCGAGGCCTGCACCAACTGTTGCTGCTTGTCGCGCAGTTCATGTTCGCGGGCCTGAGCCTCCTCCAGAAGGCGCCGAATGCCCTCCTCGGCGCGCTTACTCTGAGTGACATCCAGCGTCACGCCGTCGAAGCGCTTGGGCCGGCCCGCATCGTCGTAAAATGTCCGCCCGATGGCGCGAATCCATTTCTCGTCTCCTTCCGGCGAGACGGTGCGATAGTGAATGTCGTACCGGGCTTTGTTATCGATGGACCCGGCGATGGCTTGCCTGACGCGTTGGCGGTCGTCGGGATGCAACCGCTCATAAAACATGTCGATCGTCACGATTGCCTCAGCCGCCAGCCAAAAGTGTTCTTTGACCCGCGCGTCCCAGATCAACGTGTCGAACGGCAAATCGCAGAACCAGAACCCGACCTCGGCGCCTTCCGCCACAAGATCGAAGCGCTCATCGTATTGGCGCAACGCTTCTTCGGCTCGCTTACGCTCGGTGAAGTCGGTGTTCATGCCGACCCAGCCATGGACCGACCCGTCGGTATTCAACAGAGGCACGGCCCGCACCGCCGTCCAACGCCATTCCCCTGTCGCATGCCGGATGCGGTAAGTCGTACCCACCGGAGTGTTATCCATGACGGCCTTCTGCCAGATCGCCGCGACACGCTCGCGGTCTTCAGGATGCAACACATCCAACCAGCCATGGCCTTTCCATTGTTCATAGCTCTGTCCGGTAAAAGCGCGCCAAGACGGCGAATCTTCTACCGCCTCCCCGTCCGCGTTCATCGTCCATACGATTTGCGCGGACGCATGGACCAGTGCACGGAAGCGTTCCTCGCTCTCCGCAATCGTTTCCCGCGCCAATACTCGCGCGGAGATGTCGCGAAAATAGCAGACCACGCCGTAGCGGCCGTTCGGCAACTCGATGCGGTCGACCCTCCACTCATAGTACTCGATGACATTGCGGTCGATACGGTATTCGGTATGCTCCGAGGTTTCATACGGCTCGCCGGTCTCAAGCGTGTGGCGGAAGATGCGCACAATCTCATCGGCGTAGTCCTTCGTCCACAGAATATGAATCACCTCATCGAAGTCCCGGCCGATCAGATTTGGAATATCGCCGAAGACCGGGCGCGCAGTTGGGTTCACCTGTCTGATTGTGAAATCCGCATCGACCACGTACACGCCGAGCGGCGCCTGATTGAGCAGCGTCTCAAACTGCTCGGCGCGGTAGCTCACCGCTGCTTCCGTCTCCCGCAGCCTCGTCGAATCGAAGTAGTAGCAGACCACGCCGTATTGCCCGTCGGGAAGCGTCATGCGATGCAGCTCCCATTCATAGGATTC
>JAICXS010000136.1 GCA_025934615.1 Nitrospiraceae bacterium | reverse complement strand
GCAGAGCCTGTGGGGCACTTCGAACGACCGGTTGTTCATGAATTTCTGTTGACCATTCCGATTCGTCGGCCTCGATCCTGGTGCTCCCTTCTTCCACCTTGTTGTCCTGCGAGTCTACTTCACTGGAGTCGAATTTTTCTTCCACAGGTTTTACCGGCTCTGGTGGAGACGAGGGGGCCGCGCGGGTCTCCTCTTCAGAATCACCCCATTCGGCCGGCGCTTCAGGAAGGGCAGAGGTGGCCGCCTCTGCCAAGCTCTGCGGCTGTAGTCTCGCAGCGACTCGGTTTGCCACAAAGCTAGAGGGGGCTAATTGCTTGATCTTCTGAAAAAGATCCTCGGCGTAGGTCGGTCTCTCCGGGTCGGGGTCTTCCAACAGAAGTTCGATAGCCTTCTCGTACTCAAAGACGGCAGCCAGCGGATCGCCCTTTGCTTCGTACATGGCGCCAAGCATTTCTATAAAAGAGACACAGCGCGGCCCGGCCATTAAATATTCGTGGAGCAATGATTCGGCTTCGGCATAATCGCAGCGCTGCACCGCTTCCTTGACAAGCGTCTCGAACGCATTTTTCGCAGTCGCAAGGTTGCCGAACTTAAGAAGGAGGGTGGCAAGAAGGCGCCGCCCTTCCTGGTGGGATGGATTCGTGGCCAGCAAATCTTTCAGTGTGGCGAACGCGCGGCTAAACTTGCCGTCACCCATCTGCCGGCGGACTTCCTGAAGCAATTCCGCACTCTTATCAGGCTTCACAATAATGTTGCCCCTTAAGAATCCTGCGTGTAGTGTAGCACCGGACAGCCGGTTCGTCGAAAAGCGCGCCGGCTCACTCGCATTGACGGTAAGACATTAAAACGCAAAATTTCAATGCTTTATGCAACCTCCATATCAAGGCGTCCTCTCACTCCTCAGGCTAATATTTCAATGGTGTCAAGATGCAGAGCCTTGGCGCCATGCCTTGAGGATTAAATGCCAGCGACTGTGGCCAAGGGTTGCCCCACCTGCGGCCTCGTGAGTTTCACATTCTCCGCAACAGATTCTTCTTCGCTGTACGTAATGATGGTCAGGAGATTACTGAAATCATGTGCGATGCCGGCTGGTCAGCCGTACTTCCATTGTACGGGCTCGAGTGATAGCGCTGCTCTCAGTGCCTTGCATAGAGGGTTCGTCAAGCGGATGCATTCGCGCCGGTTGCCGAAGTCTATGAGGCAGAGGGGTGCATCGATAGGGATCGTGTGTCCACCAGTGTTTCGTGAAGTGAGATATGAACTGAAGGGACGTTGCGCTGAAGCCGGGACGCATTTGCGTCCCGGCTAGTCATCAGACGCGGGCGTCAGCAGAGTGGTTTACCCACATACCATTTCTAAGAGGCGAGGCGCCGAACTCTCTTCCTCCCACCCACGAAGTGCCGCCGGGAGTACATCATCGATCGTCTCAACCAAGACGAAGGTCATTTCTGCGCGGACCTCCTCAGGTACCTCCTGAAGGTCTTTTTGATTGGCTTTCGGTACGATCACTCGCGTGATCCCGGCCCGGCGGGCTGCCAGCACTTTTTCTTTGATGCCGCCGATCGGGAGTACGAGGCCGCTCAAACTGATCTCGCCGGTCATCGCCATATCTTGGTGAACCGGTAACCCGAGATACAGCGAGGCCAATGCAGTGGCCATGGTGATGCCAGCCGATGGTCCATCTTTTGGGATAGCACCGGACGGCACATGAATGTGGATGCCGTTTCGTTTAAAGCGGACCACATCGATCCCGAGCTTTTCGGCATGCGACCACAGGTAACTGCGAGCGGCCTGAGCCGATTCCTGCATCACATCGCCCAACTGTCCGGTCAATGTAAGCCCGCTTCCACCCGGCAACAGCGAGGTTTCAATGTAGAGCACGTCGCCGCCTGTTTCCGTCCACGCCAAGCCGGTTGCGACGCCGACCGGAAGCGCCTTTCGAGCTTCTTCAGGCAGGAACCGTTCGGTTCCTAGCCAATCGCTGAGTTTCTCACGAGAGATTGTCACCGGCGCAGCTTCCAACCCTTTTTCGGCCAGCTTCAGCGCCACCTTCCGCGTCACCCTGCCAAGCATTTGCTCAAGCTGCCGGACGCCGGCCTCTCGTGTGTATCGGCCGATAATGTCTTTCAACGTTCCCTGTTCAAGATACACTTGTTGGTCCGTGAGGCCGGCTTCCTTGAGCCGTCGCGGCCACAGATAACGTACGGCAATCTCCAGCTTTTCGTGTTCGCTGTACCCCGGCAAGCGAATGATCTCCATCCGGTCCAAAAGGGGCTGCGGAATGGGATGCAGCGCATTCGCCGTCGTGACGAAGAAGACTTGCGACAGATCGAATGGAAGATCCAGGTAGTTATCCCGGAACGTATGGTTCTGCGCAGGGTCCAGCACTTCCAGAAGCGCAGCAGCCGGATCACCGCGAAAATCTCGCCCCAACTTATCCACTTCGTCCAACATGAGCACCGGATTATTCACCCCAGCCCGGCGCATGGCCTGAATGAGTCGGCCGGGCATAGCGCCTATATAAGTGCGGCGGTGCCCTCGGAGCTCTGATTCGTCATGCACTCCGCCCAAGCTCATGCGCTCGAAAGTTCGACCCATGGCGCGGGCGATCGATTGTCCTAGACTCGTTTTCCCCACACCAGGAGGCCCGACGAGACAGAGGATAGGCGCCTTGGCCGACGGATTCAGTTTCAGGACCGCCAAATGTTCCACGATCCGCTCTTTGACTTCTTGAATGCCGTAATGGTCTTCATCTAGAACCTGTCGCACGCGCGTCAGATCCAATTGGTCCGCCGAAGCCTTCTTCCACGGCAATTCCAGCACCAGCTCCAAATAGTTCCGAATGACCTGATGCTCCGGCGAGGCCGCCGGCGTTTTATCGAGTCGCGCCAATTCACGGTTGGCTTCTTTGCGGACAGGTTCAGGCAAATCGGCGTGCTCGATTTGATCCTTAAGATGAGCCAGTTCACTGTTGTCCGTATCGCCTTCACCGAGTTCCTGCTGGATCGCCTTGAGCTGCTGACGCAACACATACTCGCGCTGGGACTTCCCAATCTCTGCTTGCGCATCGTTCGCGATCTTATTGCGCAACTGTAGGACTTGTACTTCATGTGCCAACGCGGCATACAGACGCCGGAGCAAATCGTCCTGTGTCGTAGCTTCCAGCAACGCCTGTTCAGCCTCCACGGTGAGATTGAGGAGTGAGGCTACTCGATACCCCAATGCAGTCGAATCTCGTTCCGCGTGCAAGGCCTGGACAACCTCCCGAATTCCTGGCGACTGAAGGAGTTCAGGCAAGTCGTCGATCTTGTCGAGAATCGCCCGGCGCAAGGCATCGATTTCTGTGCCGGAATCGAACGATGCGGAGACCTGCCGCGTGCGAACTTTGAGGAACGGCTCGCTCTGTTCGACCTTGAGCAAGACCACGCGCTCAAGTCCCTGCAACAAAGCTTGGACCAGGCCTTCGGGTGTCCGGACGGTTTGCTTGATCACGGCCTTGGTCCCGATCGTGAACAAATCGTCGACACCGGGCTCCTCTTGATCGGAGCGCCGCTGCGCCACGACAACGACGGTCTTTTCTTCGGTCTTCAATGCGGCGTCTAACGCCGCTACTGAGCGAGACCGACCGACGGTGATCGGCAGCATAACCCCAGGGAACAGAACCGACCGTTTAATGGGGATAACAGGAAGTGTTGAAACGATTGAGTTCTCTTTCATATGGTCCACAGGTCACCTCGAATGTTCTATGAGCATTGCTAGCGTTGAAACATACATAACCATGTTCTGCCCCAGGGAAAGGGCTCCAATTTCGTAAGCGTGGCCTTATCTTACGTCTGGAGCTTCTCCACGCAGCCGATCGAGCTTTGCAGAACTATGGACACACAATGCACTAAGAACGAGAAGAGAAGGAGGAATAATCCGGACAGGTTAGAGCGGTGGAGTCCGGGAGGATTGAGAAGTGACTCGTGATCGCAACCGGGGTGAGCAGCCGTAAGCCGCACCGACATTCAATAATCAATGTGGACAGTATCGCGCAATTCTGTCTTTAAAATGGGACGGCGGACGAGGAGGTTCAGCCACCGTCCCTTCCGCTCCTGATTAAAAACGATCTTCAGCTCGATAATCTGCCATCCCGCTCGACCGAGCGCCGTGGCTAATTCCTGCTTGTGCCAACGACTGATGAATCGGCCTGGAATCCAACCGTTCCGAAGCGTGTTTGAATGCCGACCGTGGATCAACGTCGCGGCAAAAAGACCTCCGGGCTTAGTCAATTTGGCAAGGCGCCGAAAGCTTGCGTGGACAGATATTTTCGGCAGATGAATCAGTGAGGCAGCCGCCCATAGCCCATCAAACGCTTCGGCCACATAGGGCAGGTTTCGAACATCGGCCTGAACCAGTGTGAGGCGAGGACTCCGACGCCGCGCATAGTCGAGAAGGGAGTGATTGATGTCCAGTCCAACCACGCGAAAGCCGGCGCGCTTGATCGCTCTCGCATCCTGCCCGACCCCGCACCCAAGATCGAGCAGATAAGCCTTACGCGGCGCGCGCCGAAGAAAATCGGCTAATAAAGGGGGCAGGCGATAGGGGACCTTTCCCCATAGTTGAAGAAAACGCTCCCGATGATCGTGATAGGCCTGAGAGGTTCGAGCGACGGCATCGCGTGGGGAAGAGATGGCCTGGCTCCCTCAATACAAACTGATATAAGCTGAAGTTCAAGCACCAATCAGCCAGTCAACTTATCAGCCCGATGAATTGTCCAATGGAAGAATAGCGCCTGCAGGCGGTGGGACGCAACTGTGCCCTCTTGGCTCTCTCGAACAGAAAGCACAGATGCTCCACCCTATCTGTTAGCCGGTCATACGTTTAACGTTTGCCGCGGATTGATTGGCCTGGCGTGCTTCCTGGAGGCTATGCACTTCCGCTCCAGTCATCTCGCACGTTCCGTCAAAGGTGACCCCTTCCTCGATGGAAAATACCGGTGCCTTGACTGAGCCACTGAGCATGGCCGGCGCCATAAGCTTGACGCGCTCTTTGGCCACGACATCACCGGTAATCTTCCCTTTACTCACAACGGTCCCTGCACTCACCCTGGCGGTAATCACCGCCTCCTCTCCAACGATCAATGTTCCATTCGTCTCAATTTCTCCATCCACCCGTCCGTCAATACGGACCGTGCCTTCGTACGTAATCGCACCTTTAAAGCCGACGCCCTTGCCGACAAAGGCAATGATCTCACCGTCCTTAGCCCCTTCAGTCGGCAAATCTTTCGTTGCGGTCGCTACGTCACCTTCTTTTTTCCACATACGTCCCCCTTATTGAGCCATCCAATCCAAAAGGATGATAGAGGCATTCGCCTTCGCATGGCATCAGACGGTTATTCTCATGGTGTAAGTATAACGCCTACGAATAATATCGAACTGCCACTCCCGAGCTGGAGTGGAAACGAGACAGGCAGAAGTGCCATTCGGTTGAGGATCTTCAAAAGACTTGGAAGATAAAGCATTTAAGGTAACGTGTCTCCGGCATAGCCGCCAACATAGGATGATCGCGCCCTTGAGAGCGCCTTTCTATCAGCTTCAGTTGCCGTTTGGTATCCCGTGCGGCACTCAATATGGTTTCCCATAAATTCTGCTCACTCACATGGTAGGAGCACGAACAAGTCACTAAAAATCCTTCTCGGCGAATCAATCGGAGCGATTGTACATTGATCTCTTTGTAGCCTGCTAATGCATGCGGGACGGCCTGTTTGCTACGCGCAAAGGCAGGAGGGTCCAATATAACAAGGTCATATCGGTGTCCCGCATGAGCGAGATTGCGCAGGTTTTCGAACGCGTCGGCTTCTCGATACTCGCATCGCCCACCGACCCCATTCATATCGGCATGGTGGCGCGCCATG
>JAICXS010000288.1 GCA_025934615.1 Nitrospiraceae bacterium | reverse complement strand
TGCCCCCCACGAACCAGAAAACCGACGGGACCTGCCACTCCGTGCCAAAAGATCCGAAATCCTCACTAGCAGGGGCCGGCCCCGTTGCCCGGACGCGTTCGGCGCTGAAATGCGCGCGGAACGCGTCTACCACGCGTTTCGTGGCTTGCTGATTGTTCAGGTTGAGGGGGTAGTGATCGAGTGTGGTGATCTCGGGCGGTCGCGGGGCCCCCGACGCGACCGCTTCGGCTTTGACGATCCGCTCGATCGCGGCCAAAACTCGCGTGCGCACTCCTGCATCGAAGGTCCGCACATTGAGTTTGATGATCGCCTCATCCGGAATGACGTTTTCCTTGGTACCGGCCTGCAGGACACCCACGGTCAACACGGCTGCCTCGGCGGCAGCCACTTCACGCGAGACGATCGTCTGCAGTCGAAGAACGGTCGAGGCAGCCATGACCACGGGGTCGATGCTAGCCTGCGGCATGAAGCCGTGCGCACCACGCCCGAACAGGCGGATCTGCAGGCTGTCCGCCGCCGAGGTGATCGCGCCGGAGCGCCCGGCAACGGTACCCGCAGGCCCCACCATGACGTGCTGACCGAGAATAATGTCGGGCTTGGGAAACCGCTTGAATAGACCGTCGTCGATCATAGCCTGCGCTCCTTCGGCCGTTTCTTCCGCTGGCTGGAACACCGCCACCAGCGTGCCGCGCCAGGACGCCCGGGCTTCCGCGAGCAATTTGGTGGCACCCGCAAGCCAGGTGACATGCATGTCATGGCCGCACATGTGCGAGACCGGCACAATATTACCGTCTCGATCGGCGACAGTCGTCTTGCTCGCGTAAGGAAGGCCTGTTGCTTCCTGAACGGGTAGTGCGTCCATGTCGGCGCGCAGCATGACGGTCGGTCCCTCGCCGTTGCGAAGGACGCCCACCACTCCCGTCTTGCCGACCCCCGATGTCACTTCGAAGCCGGAGGCGCGAAGTCGGTCCGCCGCCAGGCGAGCAGTTCGTGTTTCCTGCATCGAAAGCTCCGGATGCGAGTGGATGTCCTTGTAAAGAGCCTCCAGATCGGGAAGTAGACCATCAAGCTTTTGCAGAGCTGCATCGGATGAGTGCGACTTGGTCTCGCTCATCATTGAATCCTTCGATTTTGCGACGCTGGCGACCACCAGGGTCCCTCTTAGCTACGACTGCCGCCGGCCATTTTCCGATTTGATTGAATCTTTGCGAAGGCTGTCACGATCACGGCGATGACGCACGTCCTATCCATCCATCACTTCTAGATACTGGAAGCTGCGGCGGTGACGAGCACTTTATGCAACACGGAGACCTCCAACTGCAAGAAGAAGAAGAAGTCCCAATCGGCTCGGCGACCGATGCGACGACATCCTGCACCCGTATTTCTCCGCCACAATGTCCATTGGCCCGTCTGGACAAAATGTTTGCCGGTTCCCGGGAAACCGATCTGGTTCATCTCCCGCATACGAGGGAACATTCGGTGCGCGATCCAAGTAGCGGAACAACGTCAGGAGAGCCTTTCAGATTGGAGCGAGGTTGAGCACAGGCTCAGTCGAATTCTTGACTTGTCGACAAGCAAAGGTTTTTTGCAGTCTGAGGAGAAACATCATCGACCTATGTCGGCGAGTATCACCGAGAAAATTCTTAAACCATCCTTCCAGGCCCACACTGCACAGATAGTTGAATGGCTGCGCGGAACGACTGAGCCGTCACCGCCTTGCATGGCGATATCCAATGGACGGTGCAGCACCCGCTGCTGCGTTACATCGTGCGAACGGACTAGGAGCAGGTCATGCCAGAAGCGAGCCCCAGCGAACGCATGATCGACGTGGGAGACATTTACGCCGGACCGCCGCCGTACTATGTGCTCGAACATCTAACTAAGGATCGTTGTGGATCACACCGCCTTCGATAGGCAAAAAGATGTGGCACCTCGTCAATAGCAGGTTGAAATGGTCGCGGCCGCAGGCGGCGCATTGTCGCGGGTCAATTGTTGTTTTCGCCTGCCGCTGGACCTGCGGGCTTTTGCCACAATGGCTACGTTGCGTTTAAGGACTATTTTGAACTTGCTATGACCCATGTTCCTGACATTGATCTGCGCGTCGCGCGGCATTGTTTACGCGCCGGACGCCTCCATTCAGGCCTTTAGCCGGACGGCGGTGGGCGCCGTCCGGCTTTCCCTATTCTCTATCCAACCGCTTTGGCGTGTGGCTTCCCTGCGGAGCCCGAATAAGGAGACATGCTGTGCCCAACGTATTTCTTCCGAATGTGACTATTCCGGCATCTGATTTTCCCCGCTTGACAAGGCTTGCGAGGAGAGCCGCAGAGCGAGGCGACCCGGACGCGCTCTTTCTGATGGGTGAAATCAAGCGTGCAGAGATCGCCCCTGACCGCGCCGCACGACTGGATTCTATCGTCACGATGGGGTCGTGGGTTACGTTTCGGACTGATTGTGGCTTTCCGCGAAAGGCGAGGCAGTTGGTGTATTCCGAAAATTACATGTCGGATCAAACCCAGATTTCCGTGTTGTCGCCCTTGGGTGCCGCGTTGGTCGGCCTGAAGGTCGGAAGCGAAATTCCCTTTTTCGCCGACGGACGCACCCACATCGTTAAGATTGATAGCGTGAGCCGGAGAAAGCCGAATGATGTCGTCTTACCGCTTTTTCGCGGACTGATCATCTATGATGGACAGTTCGTTGATGACGAAAATCTAGGACCAACAGCCTCTTAAGGAGCAAGGAGCGCGCAATGAGCAAAAGCAAACACAACGGCCGGCCGCCCGAACTTTCGCTGCCTCCAATCGTACTCAGGACGGATGAAGCGCACCGTCTCAGCACGTTGGCTAACTCCAGCATGGCACTCTTCCCTCGCGTGGCATATTTCCTGGCGCGGGAGACGGAACGTGCAAAAGTGGTTACCGACGATTGCGATCTGCACGACGTAGTCCGGATGGGTTCTCAGGTGCGTTATTGCGATGATAAAACCGGTGACGTTCGGGATGTAGTGCTGGTGTATCCGCACGAAGCTGATATTTCACTGAAACGCATCTCTGTCCTTACTCCAGTTGGAGCCGCACTTATTGGCTTGTCGGTTGGTCAGGCCATTGAATTCCAGACGCCAGGCCCTCGAAAACGCTCACTTAGGGTCCTGGGCGTGTCCAATTAAGGAAAGGGAGTCTTATGCGCGACGTATCAACGACAGAGGCTGTCTTCAGCGTGATTTACTCGATCCTAGCCATAATCGTTTTTCTTGGTGGCTTGGCTTACGTTACGAGTGTCCTTTGATGCTGATGGCAAGGCGGCTCCCTCGCTGTAGATTGGTGAGGGAGCCGTGCTGGCTTTCAAACAGACCGAGAAAAGAAAGATGTCATGCCGGGTGATTTTTCGTTGGAATCGGCCGCGAAAGGAGATCAATACCGCGGCGTGGTGAGATGCGACGTCCCGTGATTTCTTATAGTCCATCCCCCGCACCATTTGAAAGGAAGTATTCCTCGCCGGGGCCGTGGTCATTCGATAGCCGTTTTCGAAACAGAACGTAATCCCGCCAAGGCTGGGTCCAATATAGCCTCATCTACTGTTGCAGAATAGACCACGTAGATAGGATACGAAAACCGAGACATTCCCGGCACCAAGTGAAGCCGCTTCGCGGATAAGTGAGGCCGGACGGCGCGCATCCGGAAGTAACCTGCACCACCTGCCGACAGCACATAGCTCAGTCCTAACGGACCAAGATTGACGAAAAGATTAGGTGTGACGCTGGGCATACTCATGCTGTGCTGGAGAACAAAATCGGCTCCCCAGTCCACATAAACGTATTCTTTATCGCTTAAAGGACCGCCGCCAGGGTCGGTGGTTACCAGCACGAGTTCCTCTTCCATCAGAAGATCTATCTACAAACCGGGACGATGCTGAGGAGCGTACATGATGGCGGCGTCCACCATGCCGGAAGCCACTTGATTGATCAAATCTTGCGGCACATCGACATGGACGCGAAGCGCTATATCGCGCAGCGAACGGCGCATCCATAGAACCCAATCAAGCAAGAGTGGCTCCCAAAGACTCACTTCGCTGCCGATGGTCAGCACCGCC
>JAICXS010000257.1 GCA_025934615.1 Nitrospiraceae bacterium | reverse complement strand
GATAGGCCGGGACTAATGCGAGATCTTGCGTTTCCGTATGGAGACAATTATCCGGGCAACCGGTCACCGCCATGTTGAACTTCCGCGGCAGATTACTATAGGCACGATGGCCGATCAGCTGCTCCGTCAAGGCAGAGACGAGGGGGAAGGCATCCAACACTTCATCGGGGCTCAGTCCGGCCACAGGGCAGGTCATGATGTTCCGGACATTATCCATACCGGTTTGCATCGAGGTCAGCGAAGCTTCTTCCATCTTCCGGAAGATGATCGGCACATGTTCGATGCGGATATGCCGGAGTTGGATCTGTTGACGCGTCGTTAGATCGAGAATGCCGTTGCCGTACGTCGACGCGATGTCGGCCAAGGCGCGAAGCTGCAACGTCGTCGTTCTTCCACCGGGTATCCGCACACGAATCATAAAGAAGCCGGGTGTCGGCTGCCGCAGGAACAGTCCGTACCACTTCAGGCGTTGCACATCATCATCGGTGATCGATTCCCACCCGGTTCTCGCATGCTCCGCAAGGGTGTCCCGAATGTCGAGCCCGTCACGTTCTCGTTTCAGCTCTTCGATTTTATTCATAGTTGGACGATCGTTGTTGGCTAAACGTTATTCGTTCTTCATAAAGAAAATAGCTCGTGTATCATGTTGTAACGGTTGGCCGATAGCCAAGGACTTCATCGAATAACGATGAACGGCTAATGAATCACGACTCGTCTCGCCGGACGGCTCTCTTCGCTCTGCAGCCATCCAATAGAGGCCGCCGACGAACACGCTGCCGCCGACGATATTCCCGATGATCACCCACGTCTGGTTCCAGAGAAACCCATTCCAGGTAATGACGTCCGGATGCGGCAGGAACAGAGCCATGGCCAGCAGAGATTGATTCGCTATGCTGTGTTCGAATCCGCTTCCGATGAAGGCCAACAGGCACCAAAAGATAAGCAGGAGCTTCGCCGTATCGCTGCTCGTCCGGCCGGCCATCCAGACCGCCAGGCAGACGAGCCAATTGCAGAGAATGCCCCTGATAAACAACTCCCAGCCTGAGAGGGACATCTTCGTTGCGACGGCTTTGAAGAGCAGATCGGATTGCGGTGGATGCGACAACACGCCCGATTGTGCGATGAACCAGGCGAGTCCGAGTGAGCCGGCGAGATTGCCGACCAACGAAACGCCCCAAATGCAGGCCAGCATCCGCCATGGAATCGCCTCATTGAGCGCGCCAATCGCACAGATCATATTATTGCCGGTGAATAACTCGGAACCCGCAAAAATGACCAAGGTCAGTGCGACCCCGAACGCGCATCCCATGACGAGCTTCTGCGCCGCAGCGGCATCGGCTGCAAATGGCGCCCCGACGCAATAGATCAAGGTGATTCCGAAAGCCAGATAGGCGCCGGCTAACACGGACAGAATTATGTACCCAAAGGGCATTCGCTCCAGATAGGCGGCCTTCGTCCGGGCCTGCTCGGCAATCCGTTCGATGTCGTTGCGATACATCAGGCCACCGTCCCTATCGACACGACATACTCGAACGAGTGTGTCCGATGGAGCGTCACCTGTCGAGAACGGCTCAGTCGATCCACCGCTAGAAATACCTGCGCCCAACTCATCTCACAAAGTGCCGGCAATGCATCGAGCGTAAAGGAGCCTACGTCTTGTAAGACATTCAACATTCGCTGCTCGTTGACATGTGCATTATTCCCTCATCACCTATGCCATGCTCACTCCCCACACTGCTGAGCAACTCGGATGCCAAGGACAATGTGCAATATATGGCGGAGATAGGAATAGTGAAGGCTCCGCATCCGACAAATTTGTCAGACTTCGCACAAAAGAGAAGGACTCGGACGAATCCTTGTAGCAAACTTCACGAACCTTCAGCGATTCGGGCAGCGAAGACGAATGGCGGATAGACCGTCCGCCACCCTGCTCAACTTCGCATCGCACGCTCTCATACACCTGGTCGAGAAGTGGAGCATAGTAGAGCACGAGGAACAACCTGGTGATCGATGTAACGGGCGGGACGCAGATGGGACGATTAGGGGCGCAATTGCGCCTTCATCTCACGGTGTGAGGTTGAGCTGGTGTGGAAGGCTGCTTTGCGATACGGCCACACATTACTAAATCGTCGCTCAAGCGTTGACCGATGAGGATCAAGTCCACGATGGTTTAAATCGAAGTCGGTGAAGCAGTAAGCTCTACAGGAAAAACGATGAGCAAGAAGACACTACTTAATTCAGCAGAGGCTGTTGCTTAGGCAGCAGTCTCTTGGCCGACCGATGAAAGGGCACGTGTATTTGCTGCCGATCGCTCAATACGAGCGTAGGCTCGGTTCTCTATTCATGCTGTGTCATAAACCATCCGGCGATAGACAAGCGGGTATGGTCGCCGCACACACTATCGACCCGGCACACGCGGTGAAATCGCGGAACGGTAAACAGCACCAACGATCCCGGCTTAGGAAGGATGCAATGCGTCACCGAGAGATCGCCCGGCTGATTTCCCGGCTGCGATGCCGGTGAGGAATAAATAATGAGTTCTCCGCCCCAATCGGGCTGCCATTCCTCATGAACGTAGGCCACGACGGCGATACGGCGTAGAGGCGGCTTCTGTGTGCCGGCCGACGAATACGACTGTACCGTGTCGTCATGCGTTAAGAGGGCATCACCGGCAGCATAGGAGTAATAATTGAAATTCATATGACGCCCGATAATATTGGGAAAGGATTCCATGTATCGCATGATGCTGGACAGAGACAGCCGCTGAAGAAACAGCTTCGCTTCCGCCTGATCGATCTCGCCTTTTTTCCAGTTCCCGCAATTGGGAAAATCACGATAGACCTGTGGCATCTCTCTGAGAGACATCCATTTCGTACGATCCATGCCATTCCGGATGGCCTTCCGCTCCGCCGCCGTCCAAAAATTCTCTATGACGAGGACAGGATCGTCATGAAAGGAAAACTTCTGATCGTTAAAGTCGCGCAGATTGATGTTCATACCGACACTCATCATCATGGTGGTAAACAAGCTTCATGATAGTGACTTCATTATTGTTGCAGTTCATCTAGGCGCCTGTCTATCGAGACCCCAGTCTTCTTCGGCGTGACACGCCTTTCTGCTCGACCTCATCCTGCCGCCGAGCACAATCGCACGTTCCGCGCCGTGCGCCAGGTCTCAAACAAGATGAATCCCACTCTTGCGATGAATGTAAACTTGAGTCTCTACAAACCGTATGGGAGCCGATGGCTCGCACAGTTTGTGCATTCTCTTCCCACCCTATCTCTCCTGTCGAATTTAACAAGGTTATTTCGGACGAAGACAACTCGATTGCACCAGGCCCACCGGAGGCGCGATATGAATAGCATGAACCGGGTGTTGATCGTCGATGACGATGATGCGGCTCGGCTCGCGCTCAGTGCCTGTTTAGCGTCTTCCGGTTATGAACTTACTGAAGCGTGCGATGGGATGGAGGCCTTAATCCGCTTGCAGACCGGCGCCTATGCGCTGGTCATTACCGACTACCAAATGCCCGGATTGAATGGCCTCGAACTTATGCAGATCGTGAGGAAGAAATGGAAGATCCCCGTCTTGCTCATTTCCGGACATCTGACTGAAGCAGAGGAACAAGTTGCCGTTCTGAGCGAGGCCAGCGTGCTCCGTAAACCGATCGATCGAGAAATTCTTCTTTCTCTTGTCAAACTGGTAGTCCAGCGGGGCAGTCTCGACCATCGATAAGTCTTTCCCTCCTTGGGATTTCCATTGTCCTTCTCAAGCCTGTTCTCAACCGAGAAGATGCTCATGCCGCGACGGCCGTGGAAAGGACCCTCCTCCTCCTCGATTACTATGGATCACGGAGTCTTCGATATGTCCACAATTGAGACAACGCAAGCCTTCGAATCCTAAGCTAGAGCCCTTGTCATCGAGGAACTCTTCGATCACCGCGGTTCCGCCGCAACGTGTGCAAGACATCGTAACCTCCTCATAAGCTGCTGAGACCTCGCCTCGCGACCTGAATCATTCATCAAGGTGATTATCGCGGGTCGTTGTCTCCTTGTGCGAACGGCCGTGGATCGCCGTCCATCGGAGGCAGCGACCGAGTGTGCTCCATGCCGGGATTGATAATCACAGGCACCTTGAGTTGATCGGGCACGAGAACGACTTTGGAATTCGGACTATCGTATAGTTTGTAGCGAAGATATTCCGGCGTGAGCGTCTTCGTGATTTTCTCCTGTGCTCGCGCCTGCCCTTCCGCACGAATTTGCATACCTTGTGCCTCACCTTCCGATCGGATACGAATGGCATCCCCTTCACCTCGGGCACGGCGGCGGGCGATTTCGGCGTC
>JAICXS010000215.1 GCA_025934615.1 Nitrospiraceae bacterium | reverse complement strand
TTCGTTCGTATACATGGAGAGGATGATGAGACGGACCGACGGAGACTGTTTGAGAATGCGAACGGCGGCATCCAATCCATTCAGACCGGGCATCGCAATATCCATCAACACGACATCGGGTTGATGGCGCTGCGTCGCTTCGACGGCTTCGTCGCCGCTTCCTGCTTCCGCGACCACTTCGATTCCACCCAAACTATTCAGTAAGGCTCGTAAGCCTGCCCGGACGAGAGCATGGTCGTCTGCAAGGAGGACCCGGATTCGGCTAGGCTCCACGTTATTCCTTCCCGCACGTTCGTAAAGGCAGTGGGATAGAAGCCGTCACTTCGGTTCCCGTTCCGGGACTGGAACGGATACTCAGGCGTCCTTCCAGGAGACGGATGCGTTCCTCCATGCCGAGCAGCCCGAGACTCTGGCCCTGAGCGGCTCGCTGCTGCGCGTGCATGACGTCGAATCCCACACCATCATCGCGGACGGCGATAGACAATTCACGGTCATCTTTGTGAAGTGCGACACTGACATGGTGCGCCCTGGCATGGCGCATTGCATTGGTCACGGCTTCTTGAACGACTCGGTAGCAGGTCACCGCCATGTCGGCCGGGAGATGGGACAGCGAGTCCTCCGCGAGGATGTCCGCTTCCCATCCGGCCCGCTCTGCCTGGCGAGTGACATACCATCTCACCGCCGAGACCAGGCCGAGATCATCCAAGAGCGACGGCCGTAAATCCAAGGACAGGTCGCGAACGTGTTGCATGATGTGGTCGATAATGTTGATGCTGTCCGAGAGGGATGGAGCGATGTGCGGCGCATCGATTCCACGCTGCAGCGTTTGCAAGTTCATTTTGACCGCGGTGAGGGCCTGCCCAATCTCGTCGTGCAGGTCTCGAGAGAGGTGACGGCGTTCTTGCTCCTGCACGTCCATGAGCCGCTGCGACAACGCCTGCAGCCGCTCGTGAGTCTGCCGGAGGGCGGTTTCCGCCTGCTTGCGATCCAAATAGGACGAGACACTATCCGCAAGTGAATTGATCAGATCGCGTTCCTCGGCGAGGAAGGGTCCCTCCACTTCCGGGGGTTTCTCCTCAAGGTACACGACTTCGATGGTCCCGTTTTGGCCTGCATTGGTTTTGATCGGAGCGCTCTGCACCCATGGCGTGGGCCTAAAGTTCGATGTCACAAATTCTCTTCCGCCGAAGACAATGCGGGCCGCGGTGACTTCCGGGTATTGCCATGCCGGCGGCAGCAAACCGACGATGTCTTGCAGCACCTCCGAGGAAGACTTGGCACTATCTTGCACCACTCGGACGGCCTTGTGTAAGGCCGTCAACTCTTTGATGCGTTCTTGAAGATTGTGAAGCAGACGTTCCTGGTTGCCCATTTCGCTTGAAAACCTAATCTTCTACACTGACCGTCAGTATCTGCAGTGCTTGTCCAATGTCTAATCATACGCCATTAAGTCCACCTATTCACGGCATCTTCATGACCAACACCGCCGCTCCTTGGATTGCGCCTGCCTTCAGGGCATGTAATGCGTGATTGGCGTCTTCCAATGGGAACCTTCGAGTATGCGTGCGAATGGGAATGGCAGCGGCTTCTCGCAGCAAATCGAGGCCGTCTTGTCTGGTGTTGGCGGTGACGCTGCGGAGTATGCGTTCGCCGAACAGCTCACGATCGTAGTCGATAGAAGGAATCGGCGACATGTGAATGCCGGCACAGGCGACGGTGCCGCCTTTGTCCACCGCTCGAAGCGCGGGGATCACAATCTCTCCGGCCGGAGCAAAGACGATGGCGCCATGCAATGTTTCAGGAGGACTATCCGTCGCGCCGCCGACCCAGACCGCTCCCAATTCGTGCGCCAGGGCTTGGTGCTCTTCTTGTAAGGAGCACACAAAGACGGAACAGCCCCAATGACGTGCGACCTGAATCGTAATATGGGCGGACGCGCCGAATCCATACAGCCCGAGTCGCTGGCCGGGCTTCACGCCGGTGAGGCGGAGCGCGCGATAGCCGATAATGCCGGCGCACAGCAACGGCGCAGCTTCTTCATCCGCAAAGACGGCGGGAATCGGATAGGCAAACCGTTCAGACACGATGGCATACTCCGCGTAGCCGCCGTTGACATGGTAGCCGGTGAATGTCGGCGTCGAGCAGAGGTTCTCTCGCCCACTTCGACAAAATTCGCATCGACCACACGTCCGCTGTAGCCATGCAATACCGACTCGGTCTCCTTCTTGTAACGTCCGGACGTCCCGCCCGACCCTGTCGACTATCCCGAGCGTCTCATGACCGGGAATGATCGGACGCGTCATCGGCGGCAAATCTTCTTCCACGATATGGAGATCGGTCCGGCAGACGCCGCAGACGGTGACCTTTACGCGCACTTCATCGGGCGCCGGCTCAGGAATCCGTACATCGTTCAAGGTGAGCGGCGACGTCGTTGGCTCACCGCCGCGCTCTAAGACCATGGCTCGCATGGTTCAGTCTACCGTATCGATGCGGCTGGCGACGAGTGGAGAGAAGTGAATCGATAGATGGAGCGTCTGGCTTGGCTCGACATCAATCTGCTATGATGCGCCCCGCCTCGCAGCCTAATCGACCAGAGGGATTAGGCCGTCGATACCCGGTGTGGAGCCATGGCCTACTAACCACGATGATGATTGTCTTAGCATGGGTGCACGTATTGGCGGCCATGATCTGGCTGGGTGGCATGGTGTTCTTGTCGGTCGTGTTGATGCCGGTCTTTCGACGGGGTACATTCGGCGCCGACCGACGCATTCTATTTCAAGCCCTGGCGCGTCGGTTCCGCATCGTCGCGTGGATCATGATCGGCATCCTCGTGCTTTCCGGGCCGCTGCTCATCAGCTCGCGTACCGGCACGCTGGAAGAACCCGAAGCGTGGCGCTCCGTGCTGCATCTCAAATTGTGGCTCGTGGCAGGACTGGTCTTGCTGACGGCGGTGCACGATGTGTGGTTAGGACCGTTGGTCGGACGGCTGAGGCGCGAAGCCGCCGAAATACCGAGTCCAGCCGATTTGCTCTTGATTCGTGTCGCGGCCGTTGTCGCCCGTCTCGGACTCTTGCTCGGGGTGGTCGTGTTGTTTCTCGCCGTGGCGTTGGCCCGGACGTAATGTCGATGCGTGACGTTGGTTTGTCGGACGGTCTTTAGCGAAACGGCATTCGTGTATGGTACCTTTTTACATGCTTCGAGTCGTGATCGGCGCCATATTGAGCGCATGGCTGCTGGGCAGCGACACTACATGGGCGCTCGAATTCTCCGCCGACCAGATTACCAACATCAATGGGCATAGCCGCAAGGCCAATATTTACTATCGGGACGACCGCTGGCGCATCGAACATCATGATCTCAATCCTGTGAATGTGACCATTGTTCGAAAGGACAAACAGGTGATGTGGCTGCTCCTCTCACGGATGCGGCATTTTAAGACCGTGCCCTACGATCCAGAGCAGGCTCCGAAGGTCCATGAAAAGCTGGGTGGTGAAGTGAAACGCGAACCGATCGGGACCGAAACGCTGGATGGCCATCCGACGACGCTGTATCAGGTGACCGTGCAGGAAGCCAATCGAGAAGAGGTCTATTACCAGTGGCTTGCCACGGATATTCGTTTTCCGCTGAAGCTTGCGCGAAAAGATGGGGGTTGGCAGGTGGAATATCGCCATGTCAAACTTCGGCCGGTCTCGGATTTTCTGTTTCAATTACCGGTGAATTTTCAGCCGTTGGAAGAATTCGATCAGACAGAGACACAGCAGCAGCAACCGATGTAGCAACGATAGTCGTTCACTTTTGGGGGTGGAATCGTGAATCAGTGGTATCGGCGAATCAATGGATACATGATAGCAGCCGTCGTCGTAGGGATCGGAATGTCTATCTCCGGACTTGTCTGGGGATTGGACGTGGCCGACATCACGAATGAATGGACGCCTGAAGGCAAAAAGTTGGCGATCGAGCGGGCGAAACTCCCGGTGAAAGAGGAGATGGTGAAAATTCCTCCGGGGGAATTTCTCATGGGCAGCAGCAAACAGGTCGATAGAAATTCCTATCAGCCTGAATTGCCGCAGCGGCGGGTCTATCTGGATGCCTATGAGATTGACAAGTACGAAGTGACCGCGCTTCAATTTCTGCGGTTTGTTCTCGCAACGGATCGGTCTCCACTGATCGATTGGCGCTACGACGGGGGAAATTTTCAGGAAAGCATGATGCACCATCCCGTGATGCATGTATCCTGGCACGAGGCCGAGGCCTATTGCCGATGGGCGGGCAAGCGTCTGCCGACTGAAGCCGAATGGGAAAAAGCCGCACGGGGCGAAGACGGCCGTATCTATCCGTGGGGGAATCAACCGGCCGGGCTCAGCCGTTCAAATTTTGGCCGGACAGGCCTCTCCGGTCCTGTGAGGGATCGACCGGAGCGGCTTCTGCTCTATCCGCCTATCATTTCTGTCGATAAGTACGACAATGCGGTGAGTCCCTACGGCGTGTTCCAGATGGCCGGAAACGTCGCCGAATGGGTCGCGGATTGGTATGATCCTAAATATTATGCTGCCGGACCGACCCGCAATCCGATGGGACCGGCGCAAGGAACACAAAAAGGATTTCGGGGCGGAGGGTGGATCGACAGTACCCCGGCAGTCCGCGTGGCGCAGCGCAATGGCGCCGAGCCGACTGTAAAAATGAACTGGTTGGGATTCAGATTTGCACTCTCACTATCCGACGGCGTTCCAGAAAAGGCCGGTTACACGAAATCGCATGATCAACCGGCTTCATGAGTCAAATCTGCACTACGTCGTTAGGCGGGCCGGCTGTCACCGGGTGTTCCAGACCATGAAGGC
>JAICXS010000552.1 GCA_025934615.1 Nitrospiraceae bacterium | reverse complement strand
GGTGTAATACTGCGAAAAAGCCTGCTCGATCCAGAAGGAGTTTCCGTCGATATCGCCATGCGCAAAGTACATCGCGCGCTGGTGTGGTTCGAGGGACGGATCGTGCCGATGCTCCGGGGGAACTTCGTTGCCAACCGGAATTCCGCGGGTAACGACGATGCCCTTCGGATCGCGCAGCGGCTGCAGAAACGACTTGGAGTACTCCGATTCGAAATGGTATGTGCTGAAAGGCTTGCCACCAATGTCGATGGCGATGGAATCGCCCTTACGTGTCAACTGTACCGGATCTGTGTGCCCGATCCCGGGCAGCACTAAGAAAGCCGCGGCGGCGATTACTGCATGAAGATAGCGATTTTTCATGTACACCGGTTTTCGCCCTCGCGATGAAGTTGAATCGTAGTCTGAACTCTGATGACCGGCCTGGGAACCGCAACAGGACAAGAGTGAGATTCGCCGGGGTCCGAGCCGATGATTGCAGGCAAAGATGCACAGTTGGTGCTTAGTCGAAGTGGTGCTCAATTGCTGAGCATCGGTCGGGACGTTAGTTGCCGGGATCGGCGGCCATCTCCTGTTCCTGATTGTGGAGAATGCGCCACATGGTCCCCGCAAAGATCATCTGTTGCACGTTTGGTGGAACTTTACAGGCATCGAGCATGGCGCGATAGCGTGCGTGGCTCTCCTCGAATTCCCCGAGTTCGCCACGGAAGGTGTCCGATCCATAAACGAGCTTCTCGAAAGCATCAGGACCGCCGGCCGGTGTGTGCGGGCTCACCACCCCGCTCCACCAGAAGACCGAACGGAAGAATCCGTAGTCGTCGCGCTTTTTGATCAGGGTCGAACCCGAAACGTCAAAGTAAAGATTTGGACTCCAGCGGGCAACTTCGGCCGCTTCCGCATAATCGGGATTACCCAGGTGCGCGCCAATGATGATGGTTTTGGGCCAGTGCCGCGCGATCAGATCGAGGCGCGTGGCGCGCATGCGGTCAAAGCTGATGTCCGCCGGCTGCTCCGGATTATTCCGCGCCACCGCTCCGGTGTGGAAAAGAAGAATCATGTGGTACTTCGCAGCACGATCATAGATGGGCCAGTAGAAGTGGTCGTCATAGTTCTTCTGCGAAGAGGTGATCTCGCCCAGGCCGCGAAATCCGGCTTGATGAAAGCGGTCAATCTGTTGGAGAACGTCAGGAGAATCAAGCTTGATGTCGCCAAATCCAATAAAGCGGTTGGGATGCTTGGCGATGAAGGCGCTCGCCTCGGAAAGGGCCTGCGGAGTCACCAGGAGAATGCCCATGCCGTCCACCGCGTCTAGCTTGGAGAGGAGCCGGTCGAGCACTCCGGGCTCGCCGTTGAAATGCTCGTGGACATCAATGAGCTTGGGGACGGCAGACTGGGAAAAGAGGCTCAGCGAAAGCGTGAGGAACACAGATGCTGCGGCAGACTGGCGAAACTTCCTCATCGTTCCCCTTTCTGGATGGTGTGATCGCGCGTCAATGCGTGGCCCATACAATCGCGTGCCGCATGCCTTGATGTCTCTTAAGCGTCTTGCCGGTTGGAGAGAATCGGTCTGTTGGGACGCCTGGGACCTTCGACCCGTGAAATCAGATGTCGAGGTATCCAAGCAGAACTGCTTCAACATACTGCGGCGAAAAACGGATGTCAAGAAACATTTTCTCGCATATGAGAAAGTT
>JAICXS010000234.1 GCA_025934615.1 Nitrospiraceae bacterium | reverse complement strand
GGGATGACGAAATCGGCACGCTCGCGAGCCGCTTCAATCGAATGGTGGAACGCATCCGAACGACGACGGATGAAAACGCACGCCTCTTCCAGGCGCTCCAACAGGCTCACAATGATTTACAAGTGAGGGTCGATGATGCGACGGCAGAAATCCGCCAGAAGAATCGGGAGCTGGCGAGAACCAACGAGCTGCTGTCGAGCGCGCAACGCGATGCCGCGCGGGCTCAGCGTTTGTCGGCGATCGGCCAGTTGGCCGCGACTATCGCCCATAAAATCGGCACACCCCTGACGGCCTTGTCCGGCCATATCCAACTCCTCCAAGAAGACCCCGATTTGACGAAAGATGCGCGGCGGCGTCTCCAGATTGTTGAAGGGCAAATCGATCAAACAAGCCACATCATTCAAGATCTCCTGATTTATGGCCGGAAACCGGAGCCGATCCTCGAATCTATGGACCTTAAGGCGTGCGTGGAGGACTGCCTCTCGCTCATGCGGCCGGAGATCGCGCGTCGAAACGTCATCCTGCTCACCGACTTCAATGATACTCCCTTCATCATTCGCGGCGATTCCTCCCAGTTGCAGGAAGTCTTTTGCAATCTGATCGACAATGCCATCGACGCCATGCCTGAAGGTGGAAACTTGACGATTCGCATGCATCCGAACGACACGCCCCAGCCGACAGCCCAACCCGACTCGTATGCCGTCGATATTATCGATACCGGCCAAGGAATCCCTCAGGATAGGCTCGATCAGATTTTCCAGCCGTTTTTTACCACAAAAAAATCTGGACGTGGCACAGGGCTCGGCCTCGCCATTGCGGCGGAAACGATTCGTGCGCATGGAGGCGAGATGGCGGTCGAGAGTGAACCGGGGAAAGGCTCTCGTTTCACGGTGGCGCTCCCCCTTGCAAAGGATAGCTATGACATCAGTTGAAGATTCCCAAGTGCTGATTGTGGACGATGATACGGAGACGCTGGAATTGCTCCGCGAGATTGTCGGCAAGGAAGGCTATCGAATCGAAACGGCCGAGCATGCGCAGGCCGCCCTGGTTAAAGTCGATCAGTCCAAACCCGATGTCGTCATTACGGATCTCCATATGCCCGGTATGGACGGCTTGGCGCTTCTCAACGAACTGAAAAGCCGTTCCCCTGAAACCCTTGTGATTCTGCTTACTGCCTATGGATCGCTCAAAACGACGGTTGATGGTATTAAAGCCGGCGCTTTCGATTATTTGAGCAAGCCGTTCATCGTCGATGACATTCGTTTGGTCGTAAGGCGCGCGCTCGAACATAAACGGGTGTTGTGTGAAAATCAGTCATTGCGCGAGCAACTGCGCGATCGGTATCGATTCGATAACATCATCGGCAGCAGCCCGGGACTGGTGTCGGTCTATAAATTAATCGCGCGAGTCGCCCAAACCGACAGTACCGTGTTGATCCAGGGAGAAAGTGGAACTGGAAAAGAATTGGTCGCGCGGGCGATTCATGCCAACAGCTTGCGTAGCGCCGGACCTTTTATTACGGTCGACAGCGGCGCGTTGACTGAAAGTCTGCTCGAATCGGAATTGTTTGGCCATGAACGGGGCGCCTTCACCGGCGCCATCGCGACTAAGAAGGGCTTACTGGAAAAAGCTCACCAAGGAACGTGTTTCTTCGATGAAATGGCCAATATCTCGCCAACGCTTCAAAGTAAACTCTTGCGCGTGTTGCAGGAACGAGAGGTCCGCCGTGTCGGGGGATCCGGAACGATGACGGTCGACGTTCGTATTATTGCGGCCACGAACAAGGACTTAAAACAACTCGTGGACTCCGGCACGTTTCGGGAAGACTTGTACTATCGGTTGAACGTCGTGACCATCACCATCCCCCCCCTGAGGGAACGGCTTGAAGATATCCCAGTGCTGGCTCAATATTTCGTCCAAAAGTTTGGAAGCGCCAAGGAAAAACCTGTCACCGGCATTGCTCCTGAAGCCATGGACTTGCTCACGAAGTATGCCTGGCCGGGCAATGTCCGAGAGCTGGAGCACGTCATCGAGAGGGCAATCGTCCTTACTCCCCATCCGGCTATTCTTCCGCACGATCTTCCCGAATCGATACGGACTGCGGCCATCACCGCTCCCATATCGAGCGGATGGATGACGATCGACGCATTGGAAAAGGACTACATCTTACGTGTCTTGGACGCCCATCAGCACGACATCGGGCGGGCCTCAGACATCTTAGGAATCCATCGCAAGACGCTCTTACGGAAGCTCAGACGATACGGCATGTCCTAGTGCCTGACCTCTTGACACTGCCGGCCACCGCTATATTTCTCCATCTGTCAAAAAAGGGAGACGCGCTGTTGCAACACCATCGTGACCCCGCAAACTAGGACGGACTGTCTCGCCGCGGACATTTTGTGCCCATCAACTTTCCGCATGATTGGCCTGCTTTCATCATTAGCCGATTAACTCTTTGACAAGTCGCCCGTCAGTATTCACGTCGAACTAGGCATCATTGCTAATTATGATGGGATTTCATAGTCGTTCATGGACGGTCCAAACCAGCAACCAACGGCCTGCCGCTTGCAAGGTAAGCCCGAGACATTTTTATGTCTAAAAGCCTTACGGATGTCACTGTCATTTGAAACACGATACACGTCATACTGACGAAAGGAGACCGTTCCATGAAAATCGCGCAAGTGTCGCCGCTTTGGGAGAGCGTTCCACCTAAACTGTATGGTGGAACCGAGCGGATCGTATCCTACCTCACTGAAGAATTGGTCCGTCTCGGCCACGATGTGACGCTGTTTGCCAGCGGCGACTCGTCGACGGCCGCCACGCTCAAGGCGGTCACCCCGGAGGCACTCAGGTTGAGTACGGGGATTTTTAATCGAGATGCCCCTATGACCTATCAATTGGAGCAGGCCTTCGGAACGGGCTCAAACGAATTCGATATCATTCACTCTCATCTTGACTTCATCGGATTTCCTATCGCTCGGCGGTGCGCGACTCCGGTCATCACGACGATGCACGGACGCTTGGACTTGCCTGAACTGGTGCCGGTCTTCCGGGAATACGTGGAGATGCCCTTGGTGTCCATCTCCAATTCACAACGCCAGCCGCTTCCCTGGTCGGCGTGGCAGGCGACGGTATATCACGGGCTTCCTACAGACCTCTATACCTTTCATCCGATGCCGGGAAAGTATCTGGCGTTCCTGGGCCGCATCTCTCCCGAAAAGCGCCCGGATCATGCGATTGAGATCGCAAAACGGGTCGGCATGCCGTTGCGGATCGCCGCCAAGGTCGATCCGGCGGACCGAAACTATTTCGAGGCCGAAATCGAGCCGCTCTTGTCGCATCCTCTCATCGAATACGTCGGCGAGATTACAGACGATGAAAAGGACGACTTTCTAGGAGACGCCTATGCCATGCTCGCTCCATATGATTGGCCCGAGCCGTTCGGACTGGTGTTGATCGAGGCGATGGCATGCGGCACCCCAGTGCTGGCCTATCGGCGAGGATCCATTCCCGAGATCATCAATGATGGAGTCACAGGGTTCGTCTGCGATAACTTTAACGACATGGTGGCGGCGGTTGACCGCATCGGAACTTTGCAACGTTCCCACTGCCGCGATGCATTCGATGCCAGGTTCTCAGCCGAGCGTATGGCCCTGGACTATATCAACGTCTATCGCCGATTATTGGGCGAAGAGCCCGATCAGACAAGCGGGGAGAGTGGATGGGCGGACTCTCAAATTCTATTGGATCGCTGGTAAGCCGGACCGTAGCATGAATCGAAAGGACAGGAGGCGGACGTGGCTTATGCAGCGCGTTCCGATGCGGAGCAAGAGGGCCAGTGCAGTGGACGATTCCTTCTGAGGAGTCGGGACTTCGGTTTTCTGTGGGCCGGGCAAGTCATTTCGCAAATCGGTGACGGCCTGAATAAGGTCGCGCTCTTATGGTTTGTGTATGACTTGACCGGGTCCGCCCTAAAAATGACCCTTATCGGTTTGCTGCAGACCATCCCTCCTCTTCTGTTGGGTCCTCTGATCGGCGTCTACTTGGACCGGCTCCCGAAAAAGTCGGTCATGGTGTGGATCGATGTGCTTCGCACTGTGTTGGTCTTGCTGATCCCCGTGCTCTATGCGCTGGACTGGCTCACGCTGAATCGGCTCTACGCCCTTGTCTTTATGACCGCCATTGTCTCGACGGTATTTGGTCCGGCCCTTGTGTCGTCTGTCCCTTTGATTGTGGCCCGCACGCAACTCACCGCTGCCAACGCCCTGCTGCAGAGTTCGACCAACCTCGGTGTGCTCGTCGGTCCGGCGCTTAGCGGGTTTGGCATTGCGTTGATCGGAGCGCAAAACGTTCTGTACGTGAATGCCGGAACCTTTTTCGTATCGGTGCTGTGTTTACTTCCGATCCGGATGCGTCGGCTGACACTGCCTCGCGGCGCAGCGGAACATCCTCCACATGTCGCACGCGAGATGTGGGAAGGTTTTCGTTTCGTGTTTTTGGGGCACCAACCGGTGCTGGCGCTGATGGTGACGGCGGCGCTCTACAGCCTGGCTTCCAGCGCCTTTGTCTTTATGTTGCCTGTGTTCGCAAAACAATTGCTGCATATGGGACCGGTCGAGTTGGGCTGGCTCTGGTCGGCATTGGGAATCGGCATGTTATCC
>JAICXS010000490.1 GCA_025934615.1 Nitrospiraceae bacterium | reverse complement strand
TCTTAAACGTGTGCCTAAACAATATCCGCAACGGAAACAACGCAATCATTTATGACCCCTCCTGAGGTATCCAATGAAAGATGGACGACCATATCTTTAATCATGCTTTCCTCATGCTCAAGGTGCCGTTTTCGACTGCTTTGAAGGACTGCCTGCACCAGTTTGAATGACACTCGCTTAACCTAATCCAGCTTTCGTCTTGAACGCCAGAGGCTCAGATATCCGATCGTGAATGACGGCGCTTCGAGTTGTAGAAGCGGACCAGCCGACCACGCGCCGCGAGAAATTTCTCCATCCCGTAGAACGCAAAACCAGTATTTCGTGTACACTTGTACGCAGAGAGTTAGCTTCCATCCTCACCAAGCTCGCGCTTGAGCGAACGAAGCTGAGAGCAGGGGACATAGGGGCCATGGAGTTGCAACCGTAAAAGCCCGCCGAATCGTTCTCTGAGGCGGGCCGTATCATGCTCGATCATCGAACGGGCGGTTAACGGCTTTCGATGGCAACAGAACGTTGTCTTCCTGCATGCGGACAAAGGCGTACGGCCACGATATAGCGCCTCAAGCGTCCTCTTGCTGGCCAGGTGAGCGATGCGCCCCAACCTGTTCGGTACTCCGCTCTACACCCTCTGATCTGCCGGCGCGACCACACGTTGCTGCGCCTACGATGGGGAGCTGCCGTCGGGGTCGCGCTCGCGTTGTGGCAACCGAGGCCAAATACGGTTTGGCTTGCTGCTGCGGTCAGCGGTGAACTGAGTGAAGCGAAGCCATTATCAAACTGAGTGTTCCGACTTCGGCGTGTGCAAACGTGTGTTCGCTGCCATCGATCGGATCGTGAACGCCCAGGCCGCTGCCGCGGGAGCACCTTCCTCGCCTAGATTACGACCTGGATCGTCATCCCTTCAACGTGAATGACGTGGAGGCGGCTAGTCTAGGCGCGTGGCCACACGCGGCCGCGGCCGAGCGGGTCCGGCAAATTGGGCCGGCGCTGGCGACCGAGGACTTTTTATCATTCGGAACCGAATGGCATATTCCGCGCGTATTTGGCGCGGACGGCACCAACCCGATGTCTTAATTACAGTCAGCACGCGATCGACATTGACTTTCCGTTGCTCGCGGATTGACCGAGTTAAAATTCTGAACGCGCTATTCCTGCGGCACTTCGTAACCAATATCGCTGCGCACCTTGCCACGGAATACCCAATACGACCATGCGGTGTACATGAGGATCACGGGCAACAGGAACAGCGTGCCGATGAGCAAGAAGGCCTGCGTGCTCTCCGAGGAAGCCGCCTCCCACAGGGTGTAATGGAACGGTACGATCATCGGCCACAAGCTGATCGCAATGCCTATGAATGACATTGAAAACAGGCCGATCGCGCCGAGAAATGGCGTCAACTCCTGTTGACGATTCAGTGCATACCACTCTCCTGCGGCGATTAGGGCGGTGACGACTGGAACTGGCGCGAGAAACCCGATATTCGGCCATGTGAACCAGCGCTGTGCGATATCGGCATTACTCAAAGGGGTCCAGATGCTGACGGCGAGGATCGCCACCAGCACCGCGATTAAACACGCTCGTCCGGCGCGGCGCGCCCATCGTTGCAAGCCGTCTTCGGTCTTCAGTATCAGCCAGCCGGCGCCGAGCAGACTGTAGCCAAATATCAGCGCTATACCGGTCAGCAGGGCGAATGGCGTCATCCAATCAAAGGATGTACCGGCGAAGTGCCGGCCATCGACCTTAAAACCCTGAATGAAAGTACCCAGAACGACGCCCTGGGCGAACGTCGCGGTGGCGGATCCGCCGAAAAAAGCGCGGTCCCAGAATCGACGCAACCCGGTCTCCTTGAACCGAAACTCAAAAGCGACGCCACGGAAGACAAGGGCGAGCAACATGATCAAGATGGGGAAGTAGACCGCCGGAATGATGATCGCGAAGGCAAGTGGAAAAGCCGTAAGCAGGCCAAGCCCGCCGAAGACCAGCCAGGTGGCGTTGCCGTTCCAGATCGGTGCGACTGAGTTCATGACGGTCGCACGGGCGTCTTCGCTGCGCACAAATCCATAGAGAATGCCGACTCCGAGATCGAACCCATCGAAGACGACGTAGTGAAACACGGCCATTGCGAGGAGGATGGTCCAAAGCGGCACAAGATCGAGCACCATGACATCATCCTTCCGATCAAGAATCCGATGCTGTGCGCGCCGCGTTCTCGAACGGGCCCCGCGGCAGGCCGCTCTCAACCTGGTCACTTGCCGCTTGAGGTTGCGGCCCCCGGCGTACCAGCCCGGCCATGAAAGCGATGCCGGTCGGAAACATAATCAGATAGACGACGATGTAGAAAGCGAGCGACAGCCCTACGTCCATG
>JAICXS010000008.1 GCA_025934615.1 Nitrospiraceae bacterium | reverse complement strand
TCGGCGGTGGGATTTTCGACGTCGAGCGCCTTTTGTGTCGCCAGAAAGATCATGCGATTGCCGGCGAGCGCGGCCTCGATGGCTTTGATGGACATATCCCGGCCCACGAAAAGCGGGAGCACCATATAGGGGAATACGACGATATCGCGCACCGGCAGCAAAGGAAGCTGTTCGGGAATCTCGAGATTTTGGATGTCTGGTTCTGTGGGTTCGGTCGCCATAAACTGTTTTTAGTTTCGAATTGTTAATTGTGAGATAAGGAGCTGAGAACGACGCACTCAAAAACAGAGCACTCTACACTCAGAAGTGCCGCTGGAGGTTCAACGTTTTAAGATATTTCGCAAATGGCGGCCCGAGCGCGGGATTCTTCAGCGCAAACTCTACCGTTGCTTTTAAAAATCCTAATTTTTCTCCGGCGTCATGGCGTTGGCCCTGCATTTCGTGAGCGTACATAGGGCTGGTTTTCGCCAGGATGCGCAGGGCGTCCGTGAGTTGAATCTCGCCGTTTTTTCCCGGTGGGATGCGGCGCAGAATGGGAAAAATATCGGAAGACAGGACGTACCGTCCTATGACGGCGTACCGAGAGGGCGCCTGCTTCGGGTCCGGCTTTTCGATAAGATCCTCGACACGATGCAGTCCCGGTGCAATGCGTCGATTGGCCACGATGCCGTATCGACTCACTTCTTGGCTTGGTACCTTTTTGACTCCCAAGACCGACCCTTCCCGTTCCTGGAAAATCTTTATCAGCTGAGCCAACCCCGGGATCGGCGCGTCGATGACTTCGTCTCCCAGCATAACGGCAAAGGGTTCGTCGCCGACGAGATGCTGAGCGCACAGCACGGCATGGCCCAATCCGCGCGCTTCCGGTTGCCGGACATAGCAGAAGTTCGCCAATTCTGAAATACGGCGTACCTCTTTCAGCATGCCGTCTTTCTTGTTGCCTTTGAGATTTTCTTCCAGCTCGAATGAGCGGTCGAAGTGATCCTCGATCGCACGTTTGCCGCGGCCCGTTACGATAATAATATCTTCAATCCCGGAGGCAACGGCTTCTTCGACGGCATACTGAATAAGCGGTTTGTCCACCAAGGGAAGCATCTCTTTGGGGGAGGCTTTCGTCGCAGGAAGAAATCGAGTGCCGAGGCCTGCCGCGGGCAACACGGCTTTGCGAATGACTGAAAGAGGCATAAAAGGGATACTAGGGGATGGGTGAACGGAAAGTCAAGAAACCGGCAACGTCGGAGAACTCCTCACCGCTCGCTATGACGATCATGACGGAAACGAGGAAGGACCTTTACATTAGGCCGAGTGCTCTTTATAATTCGCCAGTTTTTTCACATCCTTTTTGATGAAAGGATCCTTTGGGCTTTGGAGCAGCCCTCTTGTCCATCCTAATGTTTTGGTCGGTGTATCTTCCGGCACTAGGTCGGATGCAAGGATTGCAGCCTAAGGTTCTGCCATCATCTCCATGTGCTCGTCTTGTGGATCGCCAATCCGTTGATGCCATCTCTCAACAGAATGTGCCGCCGGTCTGTGTAGAAAGGCGGCGGTGACCATTCGACTGAGGAATCGGCTGATCCTGTATGTCACGATGATTATGCTGCTGCTCTCAGGTTTTCCTGCGTCTCTGCTGAAGGCGGAGGAGACGACGGAGAATGTGGCGTCCATCGATATTCGCGGCATCAAGCGAATTGAAGATCAAGCGATTCGGGGTCGGTTGACGCTGAAAGTCGGCGATCCCTATACCCTTGATGCGATCCGCAATCAAATCCGGATCATTTATGAAATGGGATTTTTTGAAGACGTCCAGATTGAAACGGATCGGATCCCAACCGGCGTGGCGGTCGTGTTCATCGTCAAAGAAAAGCCGTTTATCACGGAAGTGGTGTTTGACGGCAATGAAAATTTCAATGACGACAAGTTAAAAGAAAAAATCACGATTCGGAGCCAGTCTTTTCTCGATCAGCAGCAAGTCAAGGAAAGCGCGGAAAAGATTCGGTTGATGTACCAGGAGGACGGATATTATCACGCGCAGGTCATTCCCATTATTCAGACTCTGGAGGAAGACCGGAAACGGCTCACGTTCTTTATCAAGGAAGGGGATCGCGCGCGCATCAAGTCGGTGATTTTCGAAGGATCGAAGTCGGCGACGAGGAAGGAGATTTTTAAGGTCCTTGCGACGCGTGAATGGGTATCGGTGTGGGGCACGCTCTCCGGTAAGGGCCTGCCCTCCTTGTTTACAGATGCGGGCATTCTGAAACGCGAGGACTTGGCCAATGATGTCGAACGGATCAAAGAGGTCTATCTCAATAAAGGATTTCTAAATGTGCAGGTCGGGTTGCCGACCATTGAACTGACCGACGACAAGAAGTGGTTCATCATCACGTTTTCGATCGTCGAGGGCGATCTATATGCGTTCGGAGACATCGGATTTCGCGGCAATACCGTCTTTGAAGACGAAGAGCTCAGGGCCGGGATGCTGTTTAAGACCGGCGAGGTGTTTCAACGGGCAAAAATCCGGGACGAAATCACCCGCTTGACAGAGCTGTATGGCGCCAAGGGCTATGCTTTTACCGATGTCAATCCCGTGGTCAATCCGGATGCGAAAGCAAAAACGGCCGCGATTTTTTTCCAGATCAAGGAAGGCGATCTGATTCGGATCCGCGAAATTCGGATTACCGGAAACGACAAGACCCGCGATAATGTGATTCGACGCGAGTTGCGGGTGAACGAGCAGGAAATTATCGATACCGTCGCCATGAAGCGCAGTTTTCAGCGTTTGAACAATCTCAATTTCTTTGAAACGGTTGAAATCCTTCCAAAGCAGGTCGAGCCGGACAAAGTCGATCTCGACGTCAAAGTGAAAGAGAAGTCGACCGGAGCGTTTAGTATCGGCGGAGGCTATAGCACACTAGACCTCTTAGTGGCCATCGCAGACATTACCGAGGGCAACGTCATGGGGACCGGGAACATGGTGCGCGTCCGCGGTCAATTGGGCCAACGGCGAACACTGGGATTGGTCACGTTTCGCAATCCCTATCTGAATGATTCGTTGACGTCGCTCCAACTGGACCTGTACCGATCGCTTACCAATTATCTTACCTACACTGAAGACAAATATGGCGCCAGCGTCACGTTCGGCCGCTGGTTTTCAGAGTACGTGTCGGGCAGTTTCAGCCCGGTGGTGGAGCACTTCAAATACAGCAACCCCATTTCCAGCGCGCCGGCGTTCATTCTCAACCAACTCGGGTCCTTCACTACGACGGGGTTCCGGACGTCACTGGCACGAGATACGCGGGATTACTTTATGAATCCACGAAAGGGGATGCGCAACGCCGTCAATCTGGACTTCGCCTCGCCCCAGCTCGGCGGGAATACCAGTTTTTAAAAGGTGACATTGGATACGATTAAATACACTCCGGTATTCTGGGACCTCCGGCAATCTATCCGGGGTCGATTTGGCGATGTTGTGGGGCTAGAGGGTAGGCCGGTTCCATTGACCGAGCTGTATTTTGTCGGCGGCATCAATACTATGCGCGGGTTTTCATTCGGCCGGGCAGGTCCTGTGACGACCGATAATTCATTGTTAGGCGCGAATCGTGAAATTATTATCAACAACGATTTTATTTTTCCGATTTCGAATGAAGCGAAACTGAACGGCGTGATCTTTTTCGATTATGGAAAAGGGTTCGGAGCAGGAGAAAGTTTGAGTCTTAATTTACGGAAAGCCGCCGGCATCGAATTGCGGTGGATCTCTCCCTTCGGCCCACTCCGAGTGGCCTACGGATTCAACCTCGAGCCGCACGCCGGAGAACGTAAAGGCGTGTTTGAATTCTCCGTGGGCTCGCTGTTCTAATGGTGTTGAAACGGGCGAGGCTCCGGATAGAGTATGACTGAGGAGCCAAGTCACATATACTACCACTACCAGTATGAATACATACCATCCTAGAAGACGCGCCGTGTTCGTCGGCCTGGCGGCCCTGTGGCTGTCTGTGAGTTGCGCGAGTAAAGAGCGATCGATTCGATCAAATGAGTCGATTCAGCCGGGACAGTCCGTCCAATCGTTGACGTCGGTGCAACCCGGTCCCGGGGCGGCGTCGCGGCCTTCCGCACAGGTCGGCGTCGTCGATCTCCAGCGTGTTTTGCTCGACACCGATAGTGGCAAACGGGCGAGGGATGTACTCAGCAACTTCATGAAAAATCGCCAAGCGGTGATTGAATTGGAAGAAAAAGAGCTCAAGCGCATGGAGGACGATCTCGTCAAGCAAGCGAGCGTCTTGAGTGCAGGCGGACGAAAAGATCGAGAAGACCTCTTGCGCCGGCGTGTCGCGGAATTTCAACAACGTGCCACTGAAATGAACCGGGAAGTGCAGGACAAGCAGAAAGAAGTGCTTGAAGGATTCCGAGAAAAAGCCGAACGGGTCGTGGCCAAAGTCGCCCAGCAATTGGGCCTGCTCGTGGTGATGGAAAAGGGAAAAGGCGGGCCAACGGTATATAGCGATGCGGCGCTCGATATTTCCGCCAGAGTTATTGATGAGTTCAACAAGGAAAAGGACACGCCGTAAAGCCGCGTGTTCCGCGCAGTGAAGCGAGGCCACCAAAGGAGACGGATATGAGAAAGCAGGTCAGGACCATCATCGCGGCGATGGCTGTGATGATCATGTGGCCCTCTTCGTTCGGATGGGCGGCAGAAACGTTCAAGGTCGGTGTCGTCGATCAGCAGGCGATCTTGGAGCGGTCCACAGCGGGAAAGCGCGCCTTGGATGGACTTAAGGAGTTTTCCACCGCCCGGCAGCGCATTGTCTCGGCAGACGATGAGGAGCTGAAACGAATAGAAAGCGAATTGAAAAAGGACGACCCGAACGTGAACGAAGCCCTGAAGCGGGAAAAGCAGGAACAATTCCGGGTGAAGTTCGAAAATTATCAACGCCGCCTTCAGGACTTCAACCGCGAAATTCAGGCCAAACAGAAGCAATTGGTCGAGGAGTATCAGAAGAAGATCGATCAGGCCGCCGGCGCCGTGGCGGAAAAAAATGGACTGGCGGCTGTCTTGGATAAAGGCAATGAGAATACGCTGAGAATCGTCATTTACGCACAGGACTCACTGGATATCACCGACCAGGTGGTCAAAGAGTTCGATCGGCAAAATAAGTAGGAAGGGCTGAAGGAGACCAGGCAACTATGATAGCAATCGACATCGGCGACATTCAGGCAACCCTTCCACACCGCTATCCCTTTCTCTTAGTCGACCGCATTCGCGAACTGGAACTGGGACGGCGCATTATCGGCATAAAAAATGTCACGATTAATGAACCATTCTTTCAGGGACATTTCCCCGGCCGTCCTATTATGCCGGGTGTGCTGATTCTTGAGGCGATGGCACAGGTGGGCGGGGTCTTGGCATTCAAGTCCGTGCCGACCGAAGGCCGTCCCGTGGTCTATCTCACGGGGGTGGATAAGGCCAAATTCAGAAAGCCGGTCGTCCCCGGCGACCAGCTCCGATTCGAAATCGACGTCCTGAAGAAACGGCCCCCGTTTTGGAAAATGCAGGCGAAGGCCTATGTCGAGTCCGACTTAGTCTGCGAAGCGGAGATGACCGCGATGGTGACGGAGGAGCAGCAGCAGAAATAGATAATGAAGCAATTGGTAATTGAGTAAGGACTCATTTACTCACCTGCTACATTACTTATGATCAGTCAAACGTTAACGCTAAGCACGGAGGACAGCGTGCAGATTCATCCAACGGCCATCGTGCATCCAAAGGCCCAGATTGGCGACGACGTGGCCATCGGACCGTACTCCCTCATCGGTGAACATGTCCGTATCGGTCGCGGGACCCAACTCATGTCGCATGTGAATGTCGAAGGCTGGACGGATATCGGGGAACGATGCCAGATTTACCCGTTCGCCTCGATCGGCACGGCGCCCCAGCATTTGCAATATAAAGGTGAGCCGACGCGCGTCGTCATCGAACACGATGCCATTCTTCGTGAATATGTCACCGTCAACCGCGGGACGGTCTTCGGGGGCGGTGTGACCAGCATCGGGCCTCACAATTTTTTGATGGCCTACGTGCATGTGGCGCACGATTGCGTGCTGGGCGCGCATATCATCATGGCGAACGCGGCGACGTTGGCCGGGCATATCACCGTCGGGGACCACGCGATTATCGGCGGCCTGTCCGGGATACATCAATACGTCCAGATCGGGTCACATGTCATGATCGGGGGCTGCTCGGCGGTCGGTCGGGATGTCCCGCCCTTCATGCGCGCGGCGGGGGGGTATCGCGCACACTTGTACGGATTGAATTCCATCGGGCTCAAACGCCAAGGCTTTACGCATGAGCGCATCTCGGCGTTGAAACAGGCGTATGAGCTGCTCTTCCGCTCGGGTCTGATGATGGTCGATGCCATCAAGCGTACCCGCGACGAATTCAAGGGCCAGCCGGATGTACAGCAGGTGGTCGATTTTGTCGAAGGGACCAAGCGTGGCATTTGTCGGTCCGTTGGAGTCGGGCAGGAGGAGGACGAGAGTGCAGCCGGATGAAACCATGCAGCCGTCGCTCGCGTCCGGCCAGCGGATCGGACTCATCGCAGGCAACGGACGGTTTCCTATTATCTTTGCCGATAATGCCAAGCGATTGGGGTACACCGTGTCTGCCGTCGCGCACATCGGCGAGACGGCTCCCGAGTTGGAGCAGCATGTCGAGCGCATCCATTGGATTAAGATCGGCCAATTCAATAAGCTGATCAACGCGCTGAAAGAAGACGGCGTGCAACAAGCCGTCATGCTGGGCGGCGTGAGTAAGACGCACGTGTTTACCACCGTGCGTCCGGATTTTCGCGCGCTCGCGCTGGCGAGCCGGCTGCGAATTTGGAAGGACGATGCCATTCTCCGCGAAATTGCAGCCGAGTTGGAGCGGGAAGGGATTCAAATTCGGGAGTCGACGTTCGGCCTGACCGGCATTCTGGTCGAGGGCGGAACGCTCACGAAGCGCGGACCTACGAAAAAAGAATGGGACGATATTCATTTTGGCTGGGACATCGCGCATGACATCGGGCGATTGGATATCGGTCAGTGCGTCGTTATCAAAGACCGCGTCGTGGTGGCGGTGGAAGCGGTGGAAGGCACCGATGAAACCATCCGTCGAGGCGGCACGCTGGGGCGCGAAGGCGTGGTGGTGGTGAAGCGATGTAAACCCCAACAAGACTTGCGCTTCGATCTGCCCGCGGTTGGACCACGCACCATTGAGACGATGGAGGCCGTGCATGCGTCGGTCCTCGCCTTGGAGGCGGGTCGCACCGTGCTGCTCGATCGAGACGAAACGTTGCGCCGGGCCGATCAAGCAGGCATCGCGATTGTGGGTCTTGAAAAGCAGTAACTCAGTAACTGAGTAAGTAAGTAATTCGGGAAGTGATCTGGCAACTCGTTGAGTCTACTTAATTACTCAATTGCTCGTTTACTTCTTGATCCACCGATGCCTTGCTCACTACTTATTTTACGTAATTACTAATTTACACTCTATGCAGAAGCTACGAGTCGGCGTCATTGGGGTCGGCCATTTGGGACAACACCATGCGCGACTCTATGCGACCCTGCCGACCTCCACGCTGATCGGGGTAACGGATCAGGATTCGAAGCGGGGCCAACTCATCGCCGACAAGCACCGTGTTCGCTTCTATTCAGAGATGGCCGCGCTCCTTCGTGAGGTCGATGCGGTCAGCATTGCCGTTCCCACCTCGGCCCATCATGCGGTCGCGAAGCGCTGTCTGGATGCGGGAGTGCATGTGTTGGTGGAAAAGCCCATCACCGTGACGCTCGCGGAAGCAACCGAGCTGATCGAGGCGGCTCGCGCGTGCGGCCGTGTATTGCAGGTCGGGCACATCGAACGGTTCAATCCGGCGATTCGCGCGGTGCGATCTCAGATCAACCGGCCCGGCTTCATCGAGTGCCATCGATTGAGCCCGTTTGGAGAACGCGGCACGGATGTCGATGTCGTGCTGGATCTCATGATTCACGATCTCGATATGGTCCTCTCCTTTCACCCGGGAGCGGTGGAGGAAGTGCGGGCCGCCGGGGTGCCCGTCTTATCTTCGACGATCGATATTGCCAATGCGCGTATTGCCTTTGCCAGCGGGTGCGTGGCGAATTTCACGGCCAGCCGTGTTTCGACGATGCGGATGCGAAAGCTCCGCCTGTTCCAGCGCGATTCGTATCTGTCCGTGGACTATCAGGCTCGCCAGGCCGCGATTTTACGTCGGCAGCTCGGAACCAATCAACGCCCCGAAATTTTTATGGAGCCTGCGAAGACGACCGACGATGAACCGTTGAAGCTCGAGTTGGAGGCATTTCTCCATGCGATCGTCTCGAAGACGCCGCCCGTCGTCACCGGGGAAGATGGCGCAGCCGCGCTGGCCCTCGCCCATCAAGTCTTGGAATCGATCGGCTCGTTTGTGCAGCGACATTCGGTGGAAGGTGAGTAAGCTACGCGTAAAAAATAAAAGTAGAAGTTCGATACACCGGGGTTTTAGCTTTGCCTTTTGCCTTGTACCTTCGCTTTTAAACCATGCCGCGCATTCTTATCATCACGGGTGAAGCCTCCGGCGATTTACACGGGGCCAACTTGGCCATTGCGCTCAAAGCCCTGGCGCCGGACGCGGCGTTGGTCGGTGTCGGCGGCGCTCGCATGCAGGCGGCCGGCGTGGAGGTAGTGGAGGGCATCGGCCATTTAGATATCATCGGCCTCATCGGTCCGAGTGCGCTCCGCGCCGTGATCCATCGCCTGAAGACCGTGCGGCGTCTACTGCAAACGGAAGCCTGGGATGCCGTCGTGCTGATCGACAACCCCGGTCTGAATTTTCATTTTGCCCGCATCGCCAAAAAGGCCGGCCACCGAGTGGTATATTACATTGCGCCCCAACTGTGGGCGTGGCGGCCGGGTCGGATGCGATGGATGCAACGGCGAGTCGATCATGTCGTGGTCACCCTGCCGTTTGAAGAGCCTCTGTATCGAGCGGCCGGAGTGCCGTGCACGTTCGTGGGGCATCCGCTCTTGGATGCTGTAGAGCCATGCTACGACCGCGTGGAACTGCGAAAGCAGTTCGGACTGGAGTCGTCGACTCCGGTGATCGGTCTTCTGCCGGGAAGCCGAGTGGGTGAAGTGCAGTTGATTCTCCCGGTCCTGTTGCAAACGGTGACTCGGCTGGCCCGCCTGTATCCAGGGCTTCAAGTGATCATGGCGCAAGCCGGGACCATCCAAGACAGTCTGATGGATCAATTATTGGCGGGCAGTCCGGTCAATATTCGCGTCGTGAAACATCAGCCGAATGAGGTCATGGCCACGGCCGATGTGCTGCTAATCGCCTCCGGAACTGCGACGCTGCAGGCAGCTCTCGTCGGGACACCGATGATCATTGTCTATCGCGCTCCCAGAATGACATTTTGGTTGGCTCGGCAACTCGTCCGTGTCCAATGGATCGGCTTGGCCAATCTCATTGCCGGCCGGTCTATTGTGCCGGAAGTGCTGCAAGATGAGGTGACCCCCGAGCGGTTAACGGAGGAGACCTCGCATTTGTTGCGCGATCGTGCCGCGCATCGACAAATGCGGGAAGCCCTCCACGAAGTGCGGGCAGCGCTTGGCGAACCGGGAGCCTCGCAGCGTGCGGCGGCGGTGGTGTTGGCGGAGTGCCGCACATGAAACAGTTTATTCGGCTTCTCGAGTTTTTCAAGCCGTACAAAGTACGGCTGATTGCCGCATTTATTTTCTCCGGACTGGTCGCCGCCTTGACGGGCGCCTATGCCTGGTTGGTCCGTCCGGTCCTGGACGGCATTTTTATCAATAAAGATACCTTCCTGCTCAATGTACTGCCGATCGCTATTTTAGCCGTGGCCGTGTTGAAGGCGGCCTTCAGTTACGGGCAGAACTATTTAATGAACTATGTCGGCAATCAGGTGATTACCGATATCCGTGAGGCGCTGTTCCTTCAGTTGATGCGGTTGCCGGTTCGCTTCCATGACTCGAATACCTCCGGTCGATTAGTGTCGCGTGTAATCAACGATGTCAGTCTTATGGCCAATGCCGTCGTCGGGGTGCTGAAAGACCTGTTTCTACAAAGTTTGACATTTCTGGCGATGTTCGTGGTCATTGTTTATCAGAATTGGAAACTGGCGGCAGTGACGTTGTTTGTGATCCCGGTCTCGTCGTATACCATGGTGCGGATGGGGCAACGGTTGCGAAAGCTGTCCATGCGGGGGCAGGAGCGCATGGGCGACATGGCCTCGACGCTCCAGGAAACCCTCGCGGGCATCCGCATCGTAAAAGCGTTCGGCCGCGAGGACGCTGAAGGGAAGCGGTTTCGGCACAGCAATGAGGCGTTCCTCAGCATGACGATGAAAGCCATTCAAGTCTCCTCGCTCGGGAATTCTCACATGGAAGTGATCGGCGTCGTCGGCGTGGCGGCCATCGTGTGGTATGGCGGATACTTGGTGATTCAGGGCGCCATGACGCCCGGCGCCTTTTTCTCCTTTTTGACCGCCATGTTCATGGCCTATACGCCCATTCGCCGGCTCTCGGGGGCTAACAATACCGTTCAACAGGCGCTGGCTGCCGCTGAACGGGTCTTTGCCGTGCTGGATTTGGAGAACGAACAAAACCGTGACCGAGGGTTGAAGGAATTGGCGCCCATCGCTCGTTCACTGGAATTTCGAGGGATCACGTTTCAATATGAGAGCAGTGAAGTCCCGGCGCTCACGGGCATTGATTTGACCGTCACCGCCGGAGAAGTCGTGGCGCTTGTCGGAAGCAGCGGCAGCGGAAAGACGACCTTGGTCAGCCTCGTCCCGCGGTTCTATGAGCCGAGCGGAGGCAGTGTGTTGATTGACGGCCAGGATATCCGAGAATACACCCTGCAATCCTTACGGCGGCAAATCGGCATTGTCTCGCAGAGTACGGTGCTCTTCGATGAAACGATCAAATACAACATCGCGTACGGGCGTATGGACGCGTCCGAGCATGAGGTTATCGAGGCGGCGAAGGCAGCCTATGCTCATGACTTTATCCTGCGCTTGCCGAACGGATATGACACGCTCATCGGCGAAAATGGCGTCAAGCTGTCGGGCGGGGAACGCCAGCGGCTGGCAATCGCACGAGCCATCTTGCGCGATTCTCCGATCATGATTTTAGACGAGGCGACTTCGGCCTTGGATTCCGAGTCCGAACGCATCGTTCAACTCGCGCTGACCAATCTGATGAACAATCGCACGACGCTGGTCATCGCGCACCGCTTGTCCACGATTCATAATGCCCATCGCATCGTCGTGCTGGATCGCGGCCGGATCGTCGAGATCGGCTCGCATCACGATTTGCTCAAACAAGACGGCCAGTATAAACGCCTTCACGCCTTGCAGTTTCAGGACGTAGCGCCGTAAGGTAATTCAACATTCAACATTCAACATTCCAAATTAGATGAAGCTCGCGTTCCTCAATCGGTTGGCGCTTGCCCTACTCCCGCCCGTAGGCGCATCAATCATTAGGATGTTGGGGATGTCCATGCGCATGACCGTTCGTGGAAACGAGGCTGCGGACACGCTCACTCGTGACGACCGGCATTTTATCCTGGCCTTTTGGCACGGTCGCCAATTGATGATCCCCTTGGCGTACCGTGGCCGGGAAATCCATATTTTAATCAGCCGGCATCGCGATGGCGAGTTGATCAGTCGAATCATGTCCCGATTCGGGTACCATTCCGTGAGAGGATCTTCCACCAGAGGCGGCACAGCGGCGCTACGGCAGCTCATCAAATTAGGACGATCCGGCGTCGATATCGCCATCACGCCCGACGGGCCCAAAGGTCCACGGTACGTCGCGCAGCCCGGTGTGATTCAGATTGCGAAGGTAACCGGTCTTCCCATCCTGCCGCTGACGTTTAGTTGCTCAAAAAAAAACTTTTCAACAGTTGGGATGGCTTCCTAGTCCCGTATCCATTCGGACAAGGTGTGTTCCTCTGGGGCAGTCCGATCTGGGTGCCGCGTGACGCGGACCCGGCTCAGATGGAAGGCAAGCGGCGTGAGCTTGAGACGGCGCTGAACCGGCTTACCGCTCAGGCGGATGAAGAAGTACTGAAGTAACTGAGTAATACGTAATTAGACAATGACGTCGTTGAGTTCTTAAAATTACATCACTTACTCAGTAAGTTTTAGTGCGTGTTATCACCATCTATGTGGTACATCCTTTACAATCTTGCGCTCCTCGTGGCTTCGCCGGCTATTCTCACCATTCTGTTGGCGAAGAAACGATGTCGAGGAGGCCTTCCTCAGCGGTTGGGATGGTACCCGCCGGAGTCGGCCGGTCGTGAATCGACACAGCCGGTGATCTGGGTGCATGCCGTCTCTTTGGGGGAAGTCACTGCCGCGGTGCCGCTTGTGCGGACGCTGCGCACTCGGCATCCCGGCCATCGATTGATCGTCACCACCGTGACGGAAACAGGGCGCGAAGCCGTCGAACAACGTCTGGCGGGTATTGCCGAACATCGCTATGTGCCGTTGGACTTTCCGTGGGTGGTATCCAGCGTGATTCAACGTTTACGGCCCGCGCTGTTTATCTGCGTTGAAACGGAGCTCTGGCCGAATTTGTTACGGATACTGTCGCGCCGTGGAGTGCCTATTGTCTTAGTGAATGGGCGCCTCTCCTCTCAGTCATACCGGGGTTACCGATTCATTCGTCCGTTGATGAAACAGATGCTCGCGGCTGTCACCTGCTGCCTTATGCAATCGAGCCGCGACGCGGAGCGCATCACAAATTTAGGGGCGCCTGCGGACCGGGTCATGTGTACCGGCAATCTCAAATTCGACCAGCCGGCTCCTCACATCGACCAGCCGGACTCCGACGCCCTTCGAAATCTGCTGCTCATGGATAAGGAGGAACTGTTTGTTGCGGGAAGTACGCATGCGGGCGAGGAAGAACAATTGCTGGATTGCTATCGATCGCTCGTGCAGCAATTCCCTAACCTGGTTCTGCTCTTGGCCCCCCGGCACATCGAGAGAGCGGCTCAGATTGAAACGGCCGTCGCGGCGAGAGGACTTGCGGCCGTTCGACGAAGCCGGCTGACGAGTGGATCGGCTTCGCTGAAAGGGCCGAAGGTTCTCATTCTCGATACGCGAGGGGAACTGGCCATGGTCTATCGCTACGCGGTCGCCGCATTCGTAGGAGGTACGTTTGTACCCATAGGAGGTCATAACCTCTTGGAGCCTGCCGTGTGGCGTAAGCCCGTCTTTTTTGGTCCGTACACAGATCATTGTACAGAGATCGCGGACCTCCTGTTTCAGGCCGGGGGCGGTCGACGAGCGACGGATGGAGCCGATTTGGCCGTACATATGGCGGCCGTACTGCGAGATCGATCGGCGCTCGAACGAATGGGCCAAGCCGCTCAACAAGTCGTCTTAGACAATAGGGGCGCTCTTGATCGAACCGCCGACGTTATCACGCGCCTGCTCCACGCGCGAGTGCCCATCCACGATCGGCAGAGCGTCACCATGGTCCTGTCCGCCCATAAAGCCACGATGAATGATGAGCGATGAGCGATGAATTGTCAGAAAGTAGGTGCGATCAACCGCTCATCACTCATCGGTCATCGTTCATCACTTTTTTACCGAGCGATCTCCGTTCCCTATGGATGGGTGATTCAATGCCGCAATCATCTCTACGATCGAGGGTGGCTTTCCCAGCGGCGACTGCCCTGTCGTGTCGTGAGCATAGGAAATTTGACCGTCGGCGGCACCGGCAAAACGCCGGTCACCATTGCAGTAACAGAAGCGCTTCTTGCCGCCGGCCGTCGGGTCGCCGTGCTG
>JAICXS010000415.1 GCA_025934615.1 Nitrospiraceae bacterium | reverse complement strand
TATCTTCGTCACCGGGACGGTCGGTGAGGAGACCGCGATCGAGACTCTCAAGAGCGGCGCGAGGGATTATGTGCTCAAGCAGCGCCTCTCGCGGCTGGTCCCCTCGGTCAAGCGGGCGTTACGTGAAGCGGAGGAGCGCAATAAACGAAAGCGAACGGAAGACCTCTTACGTGAGCGCGAGCAGCTCTTTCGTTTGATCATGGAGAATACGACGGATCTTATCGCCGTTCTAGATACAGACGGCCGACGCGTATACAACAATCGCGCGTATCAGGCGCTTCTAGGAACTCAGGAACCGTTGCGGGGCACCGATGCGTTTCTCGAGGTGCATCCGGACGACCAAGCGGCCATTCGAATGCTCTTTATCGAGACCGTTGAAACGGGTGTCGGGAAACGCACCGAGTATCGCTTGGTCGTTCCTGATGGGCGGGTCCGGCTGATCGAGTCGCAAGATAATGTCATTCGAGATGCGGCGGGTGCGGTGGTCAACGTCGTGGTCGTTTCCCGCGATATCACGGAGCGCAAACAAGCCGAAGAAGCGCTCCGGCGCAGCGAGCATTGGCTTCGTACGATCCTCGATAGCGAGCCTGCCTGTGTCATGATCATCGGCCGTGATGGAATCATCGAGGAAATGAACCCGGCGGGGCTGGCGATGCTAGGAACCGCAGCCGAGGTGGAGACGATCGGCCATCCGATTCTGCCGTTCATCCATGCCGAGGAGCGAGAAACATTTTCATGCCGGCATCGGGAGGCGCTGGCCGGGACACCCCAGCGGTTCCAATGTCGACTCGTCACCTTGCAGGGAGCGATTCGATGGATTGAAGCGTATGCCGTTCCGTTCGGTGAAGATCAGCAGGAACCCGTGTCGGTGTTGATCGTCGCGCGGGACATTACCGACTCTCGAAAGATGGAGGCCCAGCTTCAACAAGCGCTGAAGATGGAGGCCATCGGCCGTTTGGCCGGCGGCGTGGCACATGACTTCAATAATATGTTGACCGGAATCTCCGGGCATGGCGATCTTCTGCTCCGCCAGTTGCCTTCGGAGAGTCCCTTGCGCCGCCATGCGGAGGAAATCAAGCAGTCATGCAAGCGCTGCGCCGCCTTGACGAATCAGTTGCTCACCTTCAGTCGGAGTCAGGTGCTACAGCCGAAGATCATGGATATCAGCCGGGCGTTGATCGGGATGGAGAGTATGCTTCATCCCTTAATCGGCGAAGGTGTCACTCTTCGTATCCAAGCCGAGACGTCGCCGGCGCATGTCCGCGTAGATCCGACCCAACTCGAGCAGATCGTGTTGAATCTCTCGATCAATGCCCGAGACGCCATGCCGAATGGCGGTCTGTTGACGATCGAGACAGCCACGGTGGTGTTGGATGGAGCGGCGGTCGCTCATCGTGAGATTCATCCCGGCGTCTATCTTTGCTTAAGTGTGCAGGATACCGGGATAGGAATGGACGAGCAGACCATGCTGCGGATGTTCGAACCCTTCTTTACGACGAAAGAGCCGGGGAAAGGGACGGGCCTTGGTCTCTCCACGGTCTATGGCATCGTGCAACACAGCGGCGGGTGTATTGAAGTCGAGAGTATTATGGGGAAGGGTTCTACGTTTCGGTTGTTCTTTCCGATCGTGGATGGAGCAGGCCAACGATCCTCCATGTCGGACCATGCCCAACCCGTGCCTCACATCTCCAAGGCAATTTTGGTCGTCGAAGACGACCCGGTCGTACGAGGGATTATCCAAGAAGTTCTCAGCTTGAGCGGCTATCGGGTGGTCGAAGCGGCTAATGGTGAAGAGGCGATTGCGCGATGTTGCCATGTCGATGGCCACTTCGATCTATTGTTGACGGATGTCGTGATGCCTCACTTAGGCGGGCGCCAACTAGCGCAACAACTCCACAGTCGCTATCCGCAAATGAAAGTCCTTTTTATGTCCGGGCATTTGGATGATGCGATCCTGCGTGAGGGGTTGTCCAGAGAGGGACTGGCCTTTCTCCCCAAACCGTTCACGCCGGAAGCGCTGGAGCAAAAGATCCGCGATATTCTTCTGCCGCCCGGTTAGACAGCCGACTTCGTGTATCCGTAGTGGCTTTCCGGTCCAGCACGTTGATTGCCGCCCGCGATGGCAATATCCCCGCATGACCCCATTCGGCCCTAATCGTGTAGGGCCAAACATGAATCTGTGAGAATCGGCCATCGAGATTCTTGCATTTCTCCTGGTCCCAATCCTGTCCTTGCACGTTCTTGCGCTTGGGTCGCCCTTCTAAAGAATAAACCGGCCACGGCCGATACGTCTTCGTAGGACTATGCACAGACGAGGGGCGAACAATTGGCAAATTCTACACTACCAGTCTTGAGTAGCGATCATGGGAGAAGATGGCCGGCTCGATTGAGATTAGCCGCCATCCTGACGACGGTGCTCCTGATCGTCCTATGTCTGTCCACCATCACCGTCATTCGTGATGTGGCGTCCGATTTCGCGCGCGAATTACAAATCATGGTTCTGTTCTTATGTGGAACGCTGATCGGTGGTCTGATCTTCACGCACCTCCCCAAAGGTGGCGCATTGTCTTCAGGCGGCAAAGGCATGGTCGAAAGCGATTCGTTCCTGCGCAAGCAACAAGCGGCACTTTGGCGATTAACGAAAAGTAAGAATATCCATGGTGGAGTGTTAGAAGAGGCGTTGCGAGAAGTGACGGAAGCCGCCGCGCATACACTGGAGGCCGAGCGGGCCAGTGTCTGGTTGTTCAATGATGGGGCATCGTCCATTCTCTGCCATGACTTGTTTGAACGAAGCGCGAATCGCCATTCACGAGGAATGGAGTTAACGGCCGAGGATTATCCCATGTACTTCCACGAGCTGGGCGCCGAACGGGTGATTGCGGCGACCGAAGCCCGAAATGACTTTAGAACGGCGGAATTCGCCCCTCGATATTTACGGCCGCTTGGCATCGCCTCTCGATTGGATGCCCCGATTCAAAGCGGGGGCCGAATGGTCG
>JAICXS010000154.1 GCA_025934615.1 Nitrospiraceae bacterium | reverse complement strand
AGATGACGATCCGACGGGAACGGCGTGCAAGCGACATGGGAGCCTCCTTGGTTAGAAACCATGAACAGACGAACATGAGATCACTCTACACACGCCGCCGCGCGGTGCGGAGAGGAGAGTGCCATGAGTGGAAAAATAATTGCTCCCCTATTGGCTAGAGGAGAATCCCTCTATTGCGGGAAATGGCGGGTGAAATATACGGCGGCTTGTGATCGACGGGTGATGTTCAGTTTCTGAAACACATTGCCAAGGTAATTGCCGACGGTCTTTTCGCTGAGGTTCAGGGCGACGGCGATTTCCTTGTTCGTCTTGCCTTCGGCGACCAGCGCAAGGACCCGGCGTTCTTGCGGCGAGAGGGCTTCCCCCTTGGGCTCGGCGGATGAGGTGGAGTTCGACAAGGTTTGGACGCGCGTCAAGACTCGCTGTGTCACCGCAGGATCGAGGATGGATTGCCCTCCCGCGACAGCCCTCACCGCGCGCAGCAATTCGTCGCTGCCGACCTCTTTCAACAGAAAGCCATGCGCGCCTGCGACAATCGTCGCCAAGACGGCGTCATCATCGGCATAGGAGGTCAAAAACAACACGCGTGTCTGTGGCCGTTGGGCTCGAATCTCGCGGCAGGCTTCCACGCCGCTGCCGTCGGGAAGACGCACGTCCATGAGAACGACATCCGGATCGAGCGCCCCGGCCTTAGAGATGGCCTCGGCCGTCGTCCCTGCCTCTCCCACAACGTCAAATCCACCGGCTTCGCTAAACAGCGTCCGTAAGCCGAGCCGCAACACTTCATGATCGTCCACCATGAGTAATCGAATCGGCTGTGTGCGTGGATTAGGCATGCACGGACTCCGGGGGCAGTTCGAATACGATGCGGGTGCCATGTCCTGGCTCGGACACGATGGTCAATTCGGCATGCAGTTTGGCCGACCGGGCCGCCATATTCTTTAAGCCCTCGCCGTGAGGAGATGTCAGGACGTCGAAACCGATGCCATCATCCTCTACGATGAATCGCACTCGGCCTTGATGCGTCTTCAATGATACGATGGCCTGCGTGGCCTTGGCGTGCCGCAGGCTGTTGCTCAAGGCCTCTCGCGCAATGAACAGAAGATGCGTCGCCTGAGCAGGTGCCACGAGATCGGCGGCACCGGAATCGATCTGTACATTAATATGAAAATCGTGGGAACTCTCTACGGTTCTCACTTCCAGCGCCAACGCGGCTTCCAATTCACGCCCATTCAGGATGGACGGCTCCTGTCCGACGAGATAGGTCCGCAATTCACGGATCACGGCCTTTAAACCGGGAATCGCCATCCCGAGCTGTCGAATCACTTCAGGCGGGTCTTTGACAATCAGTTTCTGGCAGCGTTCCAGTGCCAGGCCTAATGCGAAGAGGGATTGAATGATGCCGTCATGAAGGTTTTGCGCCATCCGTTCCCGATCGTCAAGCGCCTGACGAAGATTCTGTTCACTGCGGCGTGAGGATTCTTCCGCGTGCCGTGTCTGGGCGAGGGCCATCCTCAGGTCGGAGACCGTATGAAGGTATCCTCCGATCATATACCCGAGGACCAACAGATACGCAGCCAGACGTAACAAATGCCAGAACCACCAGGCCCCATCCCACAGTCGTGAATAGACGAACATCAGTTCGGCAAGTCCGAACATGAGCGCCAGACAGGTAAAGAGATAGGTATCGGCCGATGGGGAGCGGCGATACGCGGAGAACAATCGGTACGCCGCCGCGAGAAAGAATAGACACGCCAAGCTCGTCGGCGCCACAGCCGTCGGAGAAAATTCCCCATTCCTAAGCATGGCAGGAATCGCGCTCGGAAAGAAAAAGACGAGACAGCCGATGGCGACGGACGCGCTCGCGATTATCCATGGGAGCGTCCTTGCATACGCGGGACGTCTAGAGGTCTCCGGCAGCCATACCAGTACAAAACCGAGACCGCCGACCAAACTAGCCACGCCCCGAAGGAAGACAAAGCCATTCCCCGGTGGGGCAACGGCGTGAAACTCCTCCAGCACACCCATCGCAAGAAACCCGATGCCTAAGGCTTCCGTATGCCGGCTCGGCCGATCACCGCTTCGCTGAAACAGCACGATGGCCATCATGATAGCGCAGAGCCCGCCGAGCGCCTCGATAGCGGAATGAAGTGGGGCCTGGTGTCCCCGCCACATCGGCAGAAACGCATGGAGGGCAAGGCTGACCAGCAGGGTGAGCGCGCCCGCCATTGCAATCACAAATTGGAGAGGCCACCGTTGGATGATAGGCATCGCGCTCTAGGCGTGAGTGAACACAACTCAAGCCTACGCTGCCCATGCCGTGAACGCAACTGGCTGCGCACTACTTCGCTTCTATCGTGAGGAGTTTGAGCAGGAGAATGAAGAGCAGGAGCGACAGGCCGTCTTCGGCCCGCCGCTCCACATTCGTAGCTGCCGATACGATTGAGTACATCTATGACGACTAAAAATGAAAGGAAAGGCCTCCGACGACATTATGGACCGAGTAATCTCCGTTGAGGCCACCGACCGCGCCGCCTCCTACTGCCGAGCCGACATTATTGAAATTGAAGGTGGCGCGGTTGTACTTATATTCTCCGAAGACGGCGATATGTTCCGTCACAAAATACCGTATGCCGGCCAGCCCATTGAAACCCGGCACCGCATTGTCCGACGCGCTGCTCCCGCCGCCGAATCCGTTCGTATGGGCGAAGAACACGCCGAGACCGGCGCCGACATACGGCTGCAGCGGACAGAAGGTGTCTTCCTGGTTGCCGTACATGCCCCGGCCCGTCTCTACTGTTGCGCGATGCGTCTCTGTAGTCGTTCGTCTGGACGGCTCGTTACGTGACGGCCCGCATGCAAATTTTCCTCGAATGATGGCATTGAACGCCAGGGTGGTCACCCGAAGAGAGGCGCCGGGAAGCGGTGTGCCGCCCGGACCATTGACCGATGGTTTTATGTTCGGGCTCGTGTTGAACCCTTCCACTTCAAAGCCAAGCCAGTTCAAGCGATCGGGCATAAAATACCCGATTTTCAAACCGTAAATTCCCGAGTCGTTCAAAGTAAACCCGTTGGTCGGCCCGTTCGATGTCCTCGCGTTGGTGAAGGAGGACCCACCGAACGTGTAGCCGCCAAAGCCGGCCACGTACATTTCCCCCGGACGATGATATTCTTCTTGATACCGTAGACGGTCGGGCGGCGCGGCATCGGCGGCCCTGGCTCGATCGGCTTGACGCGCGCGGTCGGCGCGCTCAGCCTGTGTCGCCGGCTGATCATTCGCGGTACCCGGTTCGACATTCGGTTGCGCATTGGTCATCGCCGGCGCCATCGCCAATGCGCAAAGTCCCGCGAGCACGTACACGGAGGCTCGATATCGCGCTGGGTATCTCGATTGACGTCTCGTTGTGCTTCTCATGTTCAGGCACTCCTTTGTAATTTGTTAAAAGGTCCCGCTTGCACAGTGGACTCTACGTGTAACTCGTTGTATACGCCTATCAGGGGATAGGGTGGGTATGCGTCCCTTCGCCGCTGTTTTCGCACTCAGCGATGCACGTACGCAGAATCGGCGTCAGCGAGATGGTCGAAGACGTGCCCGTCAGCAGTTCGCGAAGCGAAAATTACGTCCTACTTGTCGGCTGTTGCTCCTCGTCAATGGGAAGCTCTACTGACAAAAGCTGTATGGAGAGTGGGGTCTTCAGGAAGGAATGCTGCTGGAATGAATTTCGTGCGGAGCGTGCATTGACTCCGCCGCCTGGTCCTATCACACTGTCTCAAGCAAAATGGCCGATAGATTGTTCATCAGGCCCTATGACTGACACGCCCTTGAGCGGCCATACTATCTTGAAAGTGCTGGTGGGATCGCATGCCCATGGGCTCGCCGGACCGGACAGCGATCGGGATTATCGCCGAGTCTACGTCATGCCCACAGCCGACATGTTTCGCCTTGGCTTTAAACCGCCCGGAACGCGTTGGGCTCAAAGCGGCGACGATGAGACGGCGTGGGAAATCGGGCCGTTTCTCTCCTTGGCCATTCAGTGCCATCCACTCGTGCTTGAAACGCTGGTCGCGCCGGTCACCTCGTTGGACCGATGGGGCACTGAGCTGCGCGACCTCTTTCCAGCGATCTGGCATCCACAGCGGACGTATGATGCCTTCATCGGCTATGGCCTGAATCAGCGCACGAAGTTTTTAGAAAAGAAGGACGGAAGGCCGGCAAAATATGCGGCCACGTACATACGCACCCTCTACCACCTCTGTGAACTCCTCGAAACCGGCACCTTTACGTTCCGTATTGCAGATGTCCCGATCGGCAAGACGATAGCAGCCTTGAAGGACGGGATGTTTCGAACCGGAGAAGTGATCGACCTCGCCGAACACTGGACAGAAGAAGCTGCACGCCGTCTCGCGCAATGCCGTCACCGATCCGACCCGGCCGCCGTCGACGAGTTCTTGATCCGTATTCGAAAAGCATTCCTAGTTCGTTAATCGTTATTCGCAACATAAGTCCGGAAGCCTTCTTTTGTATGTGCCTCTCCGTCTTCATTCCTCAGATTACTGAATAACGGCCGACCCCAGGCCGCTCAAAACGGCAGTCCAAGAAGGCCGCAGGCGAGAAAGAACGTTGAGGATTCTTTCTCGATGAGAACGCACTTGGATGCCGTTTTCAACGGCCTGCAGAGAGGGAGCGGACGTAGAGCAGCACTTCCCACGCTTCTTCTTCGGTCAGCACCAGCGGAATGAACGGCGCCATCGCCGTCCCTTTACTGCCGTTGTTCAAAATCCAGAATAGTTCGCCATCCGTCCTGACGGCCTGCCATTCTTGATCGGTAAAGTTGCGCGGCAGCGGACCTTTCAGTTCAAGCCCTTCGCCCAATCCTTTGCCGTCACGCCCATGACACGCCACGCAGAATCCCTTGCCATAAAATATGGCCTTTCCTTTCTCCACATATTCGGATGTCGCCGGCAATGGATTGATCGTCGCGCGTGCCGACGCGATTTGATCGGCCGGTACACGAGGGCGAAGAATGTCCGGATCGCTCGCCCATGCGGACTGAAGGGCCACGCTCAACGCAACGACTTCTACTAGTTGAATCAGAAATAGGATCTTCGAGCTGTTCATACGTTCCCCGTCGAATGCTGGACTACGCGGGAAATAGACCATACTTCCCGCGTGGCTCCCCTACTCTGTCCGATGCTTATGACCTACCGATTGTGGATGGCCGACTTCGCCGGTCGGCGCTGGCGCTCCTTTCGGCCAGAGGTGAAAAATGATGCCGTCCGTTTTGGCGGCTGCCGCGGCCACTTCCTTCGCTTGATCTTCCGGCATATCCAGCACCTGTACACGCCCGGTCGCAATTTCCACCTCATGGTCATGGTAGAACTTGTTCCAGACGTTGAGAGGCAATTCGCGCGCAATGGGCTTGGCGACAAAATATTCGATGTCCGTCAGGAGAGCGTTGGGATCCGTTGAGTCGAACAGAAGACATTGCAGGACCTCGGGAGAAACACCTTTGCAATAATGATGATAGGGGCCATGAATCGTCCCGTCCTCGAATTTATGGGGCGCGATGACATGAATCGTGAATCCTTCGGCAGGACTGGGCTTCTTCT
>JAICXS010000192.1 GCA_025934615.1 Nitrospiraceae bacterium | reverse complement strand
GTACCTTCTCGATGAGAGCAGCGGATTCACGACAGGCCAAGTGATGCATGTGAACGGTGGCCTGTACTGATGGCGCTCAATTTTTCGCGATTCGAGCGAGCAAGAGAAATCGAGCTGCAACGCGAGCTTTTCCTGGACTGCTTCCCCGAATGCCGCGGTACCTCGGCGGTTACCCTGGAACACTATCGTTGGAAGTTCCAGGCATTTCCAGATGCCGTCAGCAGTTATGAATATGTTGCTCACGACGATTCCCGTCTCGTCGGTTACTATGCCGCCATCCCATATCCTTACGACATCGGGGGCAGCCTGAAGCGTAGCGGGATGGTGTGTGATGTCATGACCAGTCCAGCTTCACGCGGTCAGGGTGTATTCACAAAATTGGGACACTATTCGACCGAACAGCTCAAGTCGAGCGGGATTGATTTCACGACCGGTTACCCGATCCGGAAGGAAGTCATCCCGGGTCACCTGAAGGTGGGCTGGAAAATCGCATTTCCGCTGCCCATGTATATCAAGGTTCTCAAAGCGGATACCCTGCTTCGTTCGCGCAATCCCGCCCTGCTCGCTCCACCTGTGAATGCACTTATCTCGGTCTATAACTTCCTGACCGGGATTCCGAAAACGAATCTTGCGGGCTTGAAGTCTCAGGTCTTATCCCGCTCGGAGTTCCTGGCTTCGGAAGGCTATACCGCCTTCTTCAACATGTGGCGCAAGTCCTTCCGGAATGTACTCGTAAAAGATATGGCGTTCATGAGCTGGCGTACCGGCGCGCCGGGGACCGATTACAAATTCATCACGTTGCGTTCTGAGGACGCAATCGTCGCCGTCTGCCTGACCCGTTTCACGGTGCTGGAGGGTATACCCTGCCTTGCCATCCTCGATGTGATGGTAACCCCGACCGTATTGGGTGGCTTTTCGATGCTGGAGCGCGAGATAAGTACTTTGGCCCGAGTTTCAGGTGCTGAGATGATCGTCGTCATGATGAGTCGTCATTGCAGCAAAAGGTATGGGCTTATCCGACATGGGTTTCTTAGATCACCCCGTACTTTCTTCTTAATTCTAAAGAAGCTTGCTGACGACCTCGATGAACGAGAGTTGCTCCAAGAAGAGCATTGGCACCTGATGTGGATCGACTCCGATGATCTATAAGCCAATGTCTTCCGCGCGGATGCAGTCTGGACAGAATTCCTAACGCCTAGAAAGCGTCGAAATCCGCCAAAGCAAACCTCACCCTCTTAGGCGCGACGCCCGCATCCTCGTTCCGCAAGGGCTTGAAGATGAGGTTCAGCGGCGAACGTCTGAACATTTGAGGCAGATCATAACCATGCGGTTCGATGCCGCCCAACTCGGTCGGCTCGAGGCCGATCCACAGTCTCAAAGGAGCCCACGTACCGTGCCGTGCGATGGAGATGACGATCTCCCGGTACTCATCCGGCACCTTGTGTTCCATGATCGCCTGTATACCGAAGACCCGCGTCCTGGCGCACCATACCAAGCCACGACGTCCACCGCTCCATCGGTATTCGGCAGCCGGGTTCATTAGACGCCAGCGATAGTCGTCGGCGTTCCAGGCGCGCTGCCAGTCAAGAGACTCAGACCGGCATTCACCCGCGAGGTTGGGGAAGGTCATCACGAATCGCGCCTGCAAAGGCCCAACCAACTGGAAGCCCAATTTGCGGATGAACCCAGGAGTGCTGTTCGTATTCGCGACTCCGACGATATGGTCGACACCAGAGTCATGAGCGTCTGCCAATGTCTTCTGCGCAAGTACTGTGAATATCCCACGCCCCTGATAGTCGGGGTGGACCGCTGTGTTGAGCGACAACGCCCCGCAGACAGTCACACCGTGGCGAATGGCGCCCAATGGAATAACGACATAGTGGCCGACGATCTTGCCATCGCACCAAGCATTGGTCCCTATGGCCGCGCCGCGAGGGTTTGCGCGATACATCCATCTGAAATAGTCCTTGTCGAGTGCGCCCAGCTTGGGCCAGACGGCCCGGAACAATGCAACCAAGCTATCGAGTTCCACGTCACTTGCGGATACTCGCTGATATTCGATCTCGGAGGTACTCGGACTCACGGATATCAGTCTGCTACTTGTCCATCATCAGCTCGAACGCACTTGCAGATCTAGGCTTTCGATGGCCTGTCGCACGAGAGCGAACTTCATCGTGAATCGACGCTCGTACAGCAAACCGCCACCATGCGGCGGGTTTCGATAGTCGATGCCCTCCACACGCCTCGATTGTATGTTTCTCCACAGAAAGAAGCGCGCCAACAAGCCGGGAAGCAGGCCCAAAAATGTCCGGCGCTGCGACCGATAGAACCTGATCATCGTTAACAGCGTGAATCGTTCGCCCAAACTCACCGTGGCTGTGGACACCTCGGCGTGCCTGGGGATCAGTGCCATGACGTTGAAGAACGGCTTGCGTCGCAGATAGGCATTGTAGGCGGGAAATTCTCGGACGATCGCACCCTTGGCATGCAGGCGCGCCAACAGGACGCCAAGATAGTGCGCACAGTCATGATCCTGATGCCCTCCCTCCCACGCGAGTACACAGATCTCCTCGAACTGATAGCGTGACGAGAGCTTGCATAGCGCTTGATACCCGGCGGCCATATTGAGATGGAGGCTACCGTCAAATATTCCGTCCTGTATCCCGATCTGATGGACATCTTCAGGAAGAATACCCAACCAACTCAACGCCGCATCGCTCTCTTTGATGCGAGTCTCGGTCGACGCGCCATACATGCTGCCGTGCGTCAAGTACGCGACCGCAACCCTTGTGCCATTCTGTCGCCACTTGAGGACGGCATTGGCCATGAAGAACTCATCGTCGTGATGAGGCAGTATTAGAAGTACAGCCGGAGCCTTTTCCGGAGTGCCCATGCTTATACCTATCCCTCGACTGTCACACTTGTCGTAGTGGTGAAGGCTTCGCTCACAGGCAGCGTCTCAGTAACGCACGGAAATCCGCGATATCGCGACTTCCGCACCATTATTCGCGGATAGCGACACACGCCCACCTGTCACGCCTTCGGGAGATACAAAATCTTCGTGGATCTCCAGCGGCCCTACTCGCGAACAGAAATACAGCGTACTCGATATGCTGGTGCTCTTCCCCGACCACCAGAAGATCATGGGTATCACCCATCCCTTCGCATCGGTGCAATTCACGGTCGCATCGAAATGATAGACACTGTTACTCTTTAGATTCTCAGTCCCAATCTGTTGGACAATCTTCTCGTTGTTCGCCAAGGAAAAGCCCAGCCCCGTCACATACTGCGGCTTACCAGGCTTTGAGAATGTCCAGCCGGACGCTTGGTTGTCGAGCGTAGGATTCAGAACTGCCTCATGTTGATATGTATATTCCGGGTCTATCCGATACAAGAGGATGTGTCCGACCCTCGTGATCAAATCACCGTGGTTGCGGCAGAATTCGATCATCTCCGCCGACTGTGCATTCCCATGCTTATCGACCGCTGTTTCTAGGATGATATAGCTGATGTTATGCCGGCCTACGAAGTCACCTATGGCTGCGGGGGTAGTGGCGGACTGCATTTCCTCGGCGATCTTTGGACTGAGCCAGGACGGGTAGAATCCGGTACCGCGCAGTTCTGCGGCTTCACCTTTCGAGGCATACAGCACGTTCACGGGCCTCGATTCAATGGCGTTGATGATCTTATTTGCCGCAACGATCGGCGCTGCGTCCCGCTCACTTTCGGCCCGCTGCTGCAGAGAGAAGATCGGCTGATAGGGTATGTCCTTCATGACATTGGAAACGCCCTGCAATGCATACACGTCGAGAGCGATGGCGGCGATCATCGCGGTTCTATAGATGACTTGAATCGCGATGCCCGGCTGTGCACCAACTTCTGCGATAAACACAGATAGGAACGGGAACGCAGGTATTAAATACCGCAAGAACTGCTCCGGCAGCAGGACGAAGAACGCGAACCAAAGGCCTGCTAAACCGAACCACCGACTCCGATGTCCATCCTTGAGGAGCATGAACATGAGGCCAGCCGGCAAGAAGAGGAGCCACTGATAACCGCTGCCTCCCGGACCGGCGAAGGCAAACTTTTCAGCATGGAAAGTAAGCGAGAAAGGCAATTGCCAGTTGAAGTTGTCACCGTTTGAGTGGTCAACGAAATTATTGAGTGGGAAGTATGGCGAGTGGAAGATGGCGTTGTAGTACGGATATATGGGGTTACCCGTCACGGCAAGCGCATACCAGTACTGGAAACCACCAGCCAGGAGCACGACGACCACGGCAGCCACGGAGACGCGGACACACCAGACGTAGCCCTGCTTACGTGCAAAATGTACGAAGACAAACAACAAAAGTACCGGACAGATTATCCAGCCCATTAACTTCGTAGCGACCGCCGCACTGATCAACAGGCCCGCTATCAGGCCGACCGCCCAAGGTCGAGTGCTTGGGACGCGCGTGTCGTTTAGATAGACCAGGGCGGCAAACATGAACAGTGCCAAGAATGTGTCGACGTGTAGAGTAGAGGACTCTTGGACCACGACCGGTAAGCAGAGCCAGCCTATCGCGGCCAGCAAGGCATTTATGGCTCCGGATCTTGGCCTACAGAACGCATAGATGAGCAGCGCGATCAGTACGGTACCTATTGAATTGAAGAACTGGGCGCCAGTAGGACCACTTAGTACATAAGGGACGCTAGCCAATATCGCCGATGTGTTCGGCATCACCGCCCATATGTATTGCTGCACATCGTGCGTCCACCCTCCGTACGTCCCCACATACGAGGGGATGTACATGTACACCCCGAGGGTATCGACTTCGTTGCCGAACTGGGTAGACATCAAGATATTTATCAGAATCCCACTGACCATCGCGCCAGCCGCGATCCAAATTGGAAGCGCGACTTTTTCTTCGCTGGACAACCAGCTCCCCAGAGACCGCGCGTGGACAGCCAACCGCCGATGGCTCAAAACCAGCACGACCACCATGCCCAATGCGTATACGACGGAGTTCAAGACGCTGGAATAGGATAACGCGGTTAGAAGCAATCCAATCGCCGCGATTCCCAATACGGTCGCGATGCAGCTACCGAGCAGATCGGGTTCTGCATAATCGCCTTGGGCGAGCCGCCTGGCACCGTCGCCCACGCACAGTGCCGACAACAACAGCATCAAAACGACAATGAGC
>JAICXS010000562.1 GCA_025934615.1 Nitrospiraceae bacterium | reverse complement strand
TCGGGAGCCTTGGTTCCGGCAGTGGGGGCTTCGGCGGCGGAAGCGGCCAGGACCATCAGCGCTGCTACGAGAATGGCGCTGAGGACGATGCGTGAAGTTTTCATTATCGATTCTCCTCAGGGTCCAGTTTACACGGAATCCAGCCATGGGGCGGGGGTGTTCGGCGCGTGCCAGTGGATCGGATTCTGAATGGAGACGTTCGGCGGCCGAGTAGCGGGACGGCCTGTGCGTCGTTTGCTAGAGGATTCAAATGCCGCGATCGCCACAGAGGCGCTGCCGTTCGCGCTAGATTTAAGTGATCTCAGTTTTCTGAAGGTTTCTCTGCCCGGTCCACTACGAACATTTCGACCGCGTCCTTCGTCGATTCCAACTTCAACCCAAGCTGATCGATCACGGCATAAACGATGGCGCGGTTGAATTCCTCCGGACTCCGCCCGCCTGCACCCTGAGCCTCCGGCGGGGAGATGAGGATGTCATAGTCAATGTCGCCGGTAATGCCGGTCTTATCGATCACCGGCTTGTCGGTGGAGACTCCGACAAGTTGGACGAAGTCGTCAATCGATTCTTTGGTCGCCTTGCTGCGGAGCGTTCCTCCGGGGCCTTGCGAGAGATTCCAACTGAACGTCTCATCGGGTGACGCAGCTTTAAACAAGCTGCTCTTCTTCACCTGGACCAGATGATACACCGGCATCTCTTTGGTGTCGCGATGAGACCTCAACTGGAAGCGGTCGACCAGCAATGCTTGCAGCATCGGCCGAACTTCATCCTGAGTGGGTACAGCTTCACCGGGAGTCTTCGCGGTAATTTCGAAGAGAAGGCTATCCGCCCACGAGGGCACTGCGGAAATCTGGTAGCTCTTGATCTTGTATGCGTACGCTATCAAAGTGTGCAGCGTGCCGCCTACAGTGACCCGGTTGCCGCCGATCTTGAACGGCTTGCCCGAGGTCCCAACAAACGAAAGATCGGGTTCTCCGGCCGCCAAGGACCGGTCGAGTTGTTTGACCAACGCAACGTCAAAAGCTGCGGAAGCCACAGATTGGCTTTGGGCGAAACCGACAACGCAAATCGCGGTAAAGATCAAGCAGATAGTCGCCATGTTAGGGGAGCGAACTAAAATTCGAGTCATCCCTTGCATGGTCCGAGTCTCCGTGCTTCTCAGCTCACATAATAGCGTGTCAAAATAGCCGCAAAAAAGCGAGTCATCTCGATGCAGCTCCGCCAATAATGCGGCGATATGTCATCTTTGGACCGCCAAGGCGGGACGGGTGGTGCGGTCAAAAACTACAATACCGCCACGCCTTCCACCGCCGATTCCCGCTGTATACTGAATGCGTATCCCCAAAGGAGGCCCCGTGGCTGCAGTCAAATTTACCCTGAACGGAAAATCGCAAACGGTGGACGTCGCTCCGCAGATGCCCTTGTTGTGGGCGTTGCGCGACACGCTTGGCATGACCGGCACTAAATTTGGTTGCGGCATGGCCCTGTGCGGCGCGTGCACCGTGCATATCAACGGCCAGCCGACCCGCTCCTGTACGACGCAGGTTTCGACGGTCGCGGGCAAGACCGTCACGACCATCGAAGGGCTTTCCTCC
>JAICXS010000067.1 GCA_025934615.1 Nitrospiraceae bacterium | reverse complement strand
TGGGAATGTCGGGATTGGGCGGTTTGATGTTATAGCGTTCAATCAGCCCGAACGCGCTGCGGCGCAGTGCAGAACGACTGATGAGCCAACCGCCCATCGCGTGAGGTACGACGTCAAAATTACGAAACGCCAGGTTCTCCGAGACCGTCATGCGTCCCACGCACGTGTTCTGAAGCGGTTCTTCGGGCAGGCAAAACATCTTGTGCTGCATGATTTTCTCGCGAGTCGGCTGAAAAGGCTGATCCTGCACGCGGATCGTGCCGGCAACGGCTTGGCGCTGCCCCGCCAGGACTTCGACTAGTTCTCGCTGGCCGTTGCCCGATACCCCGGCCACTCCGACGATCTCGCCTTCATGGATCGTGAGATGCAGCCCCCGCACGACCTCCACACCGATATCATCCTTAACGCGGATATCTTGCAGGACCAGCTTCGGAACTTTCTTTGACAGAACGGTCCGCTGCTTCGGCTTCGCCATCACTTCCGAGCCCACCATCATCTCAGCCATCTGTGAAATCTTCAGCTCGGAAACTTGTCCGGAACCCACGCATTGCCCCTTGCGCAGGACGGTGACCTCGTCCGCAAATGCGGCCACTTCTCGAAGCTTGTGGGTAATGATCAGGACGCTCAATTGCCGGGCCAGGGTCATGGCCCGGAGATGGCCCAAGACTTCATCCGCTTCTTGTGGCGTCAGGACGGAGGCCGGTTCGTCCAGAATAAGGATTCGGTTCTGTAGCGCGAGTTGTTTGAGGATTTCGACCTTTTGTTTTTCGCCTGCGGCGAGCGAACTGACTCGAGCGGAGAGCGGTACCTTGAACGGCATCTTTTCCATGAACTGTGTCAGCTGATGCTTTTCTTTCTGCCAATCGATGATGGTGTCCAGCGTAGCCTTAGAAATCACCAGGTTTTCGAGGACCGTCATATTGGGAATGAGGGTGAACTGCTGATACACCATCCCGATGCCGAAGGTCTGTGCGTCGCGCGGGTTGCGAATCGTGACCGGTTGCTGATCCAACAGAAGGTTCCCCTCATCAGGGTGGTAATACCCCATGATGCATTTGACCAGAGTGCTCTTGCCGGCGCCGTTTTCGCCGAGCAGCGCATGGAACCGGCCGATCGCAATCGAAAATTCACGTCCTTCAAGGCGGTGAGCGGGCCAAAGCGTTTGGTAATACCCAACGCTTGCAGATCCGGAGGAGCTCCATCCGTCATGAAAGCGCCTCTAACAGGGCATCCGATTTTGCCACGGCGCTGAACACTCCGCCCTGCATTTTGACCATCTTGATCGCAGCCTGATGATTTCCAAAGTCCGTGGCACCGCAACAGTCTTCCAGCAAGAGACATTCGAAGCCTCGATCGTTGGCTTCGCGCATCGTGGTGTGAACACAAACATCGGTAGTAATTCCTGCCAGCACAATGTTGGTGATTCCACGCCGTCGCAACAGCATGTCCAAATCGGTCGCCCAGAACGAGCCTTTCCCTGGTTTATCGATGACCGGTTCGCCCGGCTTAGGAGCGAGTTCAGGAATGATCTCCCATCCCGGTTCTCCTCGAACCAGAATTTTCCCACAAGGGCCGGGATCTCCGATCCCGGCTCCGATTCTCCGGCTGCGCCACCGCTTATTGTCCGGTAGATCCGCCAAGTCCGGCCGATGGCCCTCTCTGGTGTGGAAGACGTGCATGCCGATGGTTCTGGCTTTCGACAGCACTTTGAGGATATGTGCGATCGGGGCACGGGTGAGAGAAATATCATAGCCCATCTTGTCGACATAGCCGCCCTTGCCGCAAAAGTCGGTTTGCATATCGATGATGAGAAAGACGGTATTGTCGGGCCGGAGATCGCCGTTATAAGGATAAGGGTAGGGGTCGGATGCAACATATCGACTCATGGCTCACCTCTCATGGATTTCTGGGTTAGGGTCAGTTCGAGTCATCCTTTATCGACTAACGAGTTACGGTCAGCTCATGTGGCACCCCCACCAGTGTGCGTCGTGGGGAGCATGTGATGATCATCATCGTCAAGGTCATGATGTAAGGGATCGCATTGAAGATATAATATCCGCCTGTGACCCCCACGGATTGCAAAGACGGCCCCAAGGCCGCCGCGTCACCCCACAACAGTGATACCCAGAGACACCACAAGGGCTGCCAACGGGCAAAGATCACCAGCGCCACCGCCATCAACCCTTGGCCGCTCGACAGACCTTCGCTCCAGTTGAACGGGTAATAGAGCGAGAGATAGGACCCGCCGATTCCGGCCAAGAATTCTCCTTGAGCCGTGCTGAGGATCCGTATGCGATCGACCGGCAACCCCAGGGCCCGCGCCGCATCCGCACTTTCCCCAACGACTCGCACCTTGAGTCCCCAGGCCGTATTGTTCAGCATCCACCCAAGTGCGATTGCCACGGCGATTCCTACGAGAAACAAGACGTTGATCTGCAAGGCTGCCTTGAGTTGTGGAATATCACTCCATCCGCCGAGATCGATGGACGGCAATTGAGGTGCGGAGGGTTGGATGTATGGCTTTCCTAGAAAGAAAGCTAGTCCCGTGCCGAACAGCATCATGGCGATCCCAACCGCGATATCATTGACTCGTTGGAAACTGCAAAGCCAGCTGTGCAAGGCGCCGAGCACCATGCCGGCCAGTCCGGCGCACAAAACTCCCAACCAGGGAGACCCGCTATGCAGCGAGACGGCATAGCCTGTCATCGCGCCCATGACCAATGTGCCTTCCAGGCCCAAGTTGATACGACCGCTCTTTTCGGTCAGGCATTCACCTAGCGAGACAAACAGGAAGGGCGTACCGATTCGAATTGCCCCTCCCAGAACGGCGATGAGGACTCCCTACCACCCGAGTTCCATCAGGACGCTCCTTGTTTCTGCAACCTCGAAAAGCGACCGTACAGAGTTTCGCTGAATAAGATGACCAAGAAAATGATCCCTTGCATGACCAGCACGGTGGCGTCGGGCAGTTCATGGGCTCGTTGCAACAATCCGCTGCTCGCGCGGATGCCTCCCAGCAAGACGGCAACAGGAATGATGGCCAACAGATTATTGCGGGCCACAAAGGCCACGAGAATGCCGGCGTACCCATAATTGGCATTGAGAGTGTCATTGGCCCTGCCATGGATGGCCGCCACCTCAACCATGCCTGCCAGTCCACCGGCCGCTCCTGCCACGAAACAGATGATCAAGATCAGCCGTCCGACCGGCAAGCCTGCTATTTGAGCCGCACGAACATTGCCTCCGGCGATCTGGGATGCAAAGCCGAACACGGTGTGATGCATAAGAAACCATGCGATGACACAAGCCACGATGCCGAAGACCAATCCCCAATGGAGGTCTGTTCCAGGAATGACGCCGATCATATTGGCCTCTCCGATATGATGCGTCGAGGGATGGTTAAGGCTTTCCGGATCGCGAAAGGTGCTGGTGACGAGGTGGTTCAACAACGCAATGGCGATATAGTTCAGCAACAGACTGCTGATGGTTTCATTGACGGCGCGATAATGCCGCAATGCTCCTCCGATGGTGAGCCAGATCCCCCCCGCCGCCATGCCGACGAGGGCCATGGTAGTCACAACGACTATGGGGGGAGCCGTCTGGATGGGGAGAGCCGCAATGGCTGCGAAAAGGCCGCCCATCACGACGGCCCCTTCTCCACCGATGATGATCAGACCGAGATATCCCGGCAGGGCGGTGCAGAGCGCGGTCAACATCAGCGGCGCGGCGCGGATCAGCGTATTCTGCCAGGAAAACGTGGTGCCGAAGGCGGCACGATACATCGTCTGGTAGACCTCGAACGGATCTGCTCCAGCCGAAGCCACAAAGATTCCAAACAATACCATCGAGACCGTCAAGGATCCGACGATGATAAGAAAGGGTTCCAGCGCTTTGTTCAGGGTTTGCGGTACGGCTATGCTCATGACTTCGTCGAACCGATGACGCCCTCTACCAGCCAATCCATGCTTTCCAGCCAGATATCGGTTTGGACATGTTCCGTTCCCGCGGCAATGACGACACGGCCGGCATTGTCTTTGATCGGGCCCTTATACACGACCATCCCTCCGCTCATGAATTTGTCTTTGGCTGTGTCGGCTTGTTTGCGAACAGCTTCCGTCACCACCCGGTTATAATCCGATACCTTGACGATTCCTTCCTTCAGCCCGCCGCGCACGAGATGCGGAACGGTCTGCCCTTTTCAAATCATGTCGGCATAATCCATGTAGACCTTGGCCCAATTCCATTCTGCTCCCGTGAGGTACCCTTTAGGGGCAAGCTTCGATTGGTTGCAGTGATAACCGGTGCAATAGACACCCCGCTTTTCTGCAGTCGTGACGACGACCTTAGGGCTGTCGACGTGGCAGGTAATGACATCGATGCCTTGGTCGACCAAGCTGTTCGTGGCTTCCGCTTCACGGACCGGCATGGACCAGTCACCGGTAAAAATCACGTTGGTTGTACAGTTCGGTCTGATGCTACGGGCGCCGAGGGTGTAGCTGTTGATATTGCGCAAGACCTGTGGAATAGGCTTTGCCGCCACAAATCCCAGTTTCCCGCTCTTGCTCATTCCTCCGGCGACAATGCCCGCCACATACTGGGATTCGTCGATATAGCCGAAATAACTGCCCACGTTCTTGGGGTGCTTGCCGTCCTGATAGAGCCCGCCGCAATGCAAAAAGAGGATGTTGGGATGCTGGGGCGCGACCTTGAGAATATGCGGATCGAAATAGCCGAAGGAGGTGGGAAACAACACTTGCGCTCCGTCCAGCTTGACCATGCTCTCCATGGTTTTTTGGACCTCGATGGTCTCCGGGACCTTTTCTTCATCGAAGGCTTTCAGCCAATCAAGCTTGGCGACCGCCGCTTTTCCCTCAAAATGTGCCTGATTGTACCCGTAGTCGTCTCGTGGACCCACAAAGATGAACCCCATCTTCACCTTGTCCGATGCGCCCCAGGCTTGGCCGATCCACTCCAAGTTGCCCAACATGCCCAGCGCCCCGGCAGCGGCGGTTCTCTTCAGCACTTGGCGTCTCGTCAATTTACGTGATTCGGACATATGTCCTCCCTACGGGTGAGATGTGTATGGCGACCTACCAGGATGCTGAAAAAGTCCGCCAGCTGCGTTCTCGCATCGCTCAAAGACTCAACGTACCGAAGCGTACGCCTCGCCTTTTCGCTCGCTGCGGCCTTGCTGGACAGCCTTTTTGAGCCTCCTGAGCCAGCTACATTACTTCACGATGAATGTTCCCGTTTCGCTGGCCAAGGCGCGACCGATATTCTCGGGATTGGTGATCAATCCGGTCTGCCCACCCCCTTCTATGAATTCGATCACGGCCTGAATTTTGGGTCCCATGCTGCCTCGATCGAATTGATTGTCCGCATAATGTTTCTTTGCTTCATTCACGGTCATACAGTTCAGCCATTACCGGTCAGGCGTATTGAAGTTGATGGCCACCTTCTCGACTCCGGTGGAGACCAGCAACAAATCAGCCCCGATACCACGGGCCAGCAGGCTTGACGCCAAGTCCTTGTCGATAACAGCTTCGACGCCGATCAGGTTCCCTTCCTCGTCTTGAACCACGGGAATCCCACCGCCCCCGCAGGCAATCACGACGAACCCAGATCGAGCCAAGAGATTGATGGCCGCCAATTCGACGATGGTCTTCGGCTTCGGCGACGGCACAACCCGCCGCCACCCGCGCCCGGCATCGTCCCTGACGATCCATCCTTGGCGACGGGCAAGTCGTTGTGCCGTCTCTTCGTCCATGTGCGATCCGATCGGCTTGGAGGGATCGGTAAATGCCGGATCGTTTCGGTCCACCAAGGTCTGGGTGATGATGGCCACGGCCTTCCGATCGATCTTCTGCTTGCGAAATTCGTTGTAGAGGGCTTTGAGGAACATGTACCCGATGCCGCCCTGCAGATCTGCATCGGCATAGTCCATCGGCACGGGAGGAACTTCCTCTAAGGCTAACTCAGATCGGCGCAGGATGAACCCAACTTGAGGGCCGGTCCCATGGGTGATGACGACATTCCACCCGGCTGCGATCATGTCCGCGATGTGATGTGTTGTAAGAGCCGCCTCTCGACTTTGATCCGGAATCGATTCGTGGTCCTTGTCGCGAATCAACGCGTTGCCTCCGACAGCGACGACGACAAGTTTGTTAGACGTTCTCACAGGATTCTTTCGAGTGCGTCACATCGCACGCACTATCTTGGCCAAAGCGGACACCGCCTGTGTGAAGCAGGCGAGGGGAGCATGAGTGATCCCGGCTCCGATTTGTCCGATTCTCGCTTCGCGATGGGCGATCCCTGTATTGATGATCGGTTGAATGCCGGTATCAATGACCTTCCGGATATCGATGCCGGCCGGCGAGCCGGCAAAGTTCAGCGCCGGCAGGGTGAAGGCATTGTTGCGGCCGACGGTGATATGCGTCATCGCAATGGTGTTGTCGATCGCGTCCTGCGGCGTGCCGCCGACGAACTTGACGATGGCAGGAGACGCGGTCATGGCAAATCCGCCGGCACCGGCGGTTTCGGTAACGGCGCTGTCTCCCAAATCAGGCGCTGCGTCGGCCGCGCTGTATCCTGGAAAGAAGAGTCCATCAACGACCGGCGCGGGTGTCGTAAACCATCTGCTCCCAGTGCCACTGACTCTAATGCCGAACTCGACTCCGTTACGGGCCATGGCTGTGACCATACTGCTGCACGGAACGCCATGGGCCGCGTCGGTCATCGTTTTGCAAGCTGCCATGGACAGATTGAGGAAGAAGTGGTCGTTGCCGGCGATGAACTCGACGACCGCCGCGATGTCGGCAGCGGGGGGCTGTGTCTTCAACAACGCTGAAATGAGACGTTTCAGGAACAGCGAGGAGGCAGCGGCGTTACGATTATGCACCTCGTCGCCCATGTGGAGGGCCTGCGCCATCATAGGCTTGAGATCTACTCCGCCTAGGAGTTCAACGCCGGCTCGCAGAGCTGGTGCAAGTACCTGCCCCATCCATTTGAGACGGGTGATCACGTCCGGATTATTGGCGCCGAACCTCAGCGCCTTGCCGAGGCCCTCGTTGAAGTTGCTGAATGCCTGATTTCCGTCGGTCCTATTGGTCACTATCCAGACCGGCATGGATGGACTGATGACGCCGGCCATCGGTCCGACGGCATGGTGATGGTGGCAAGGCTCGAACGCGATTTCATCACTGGAGGCGATGGTCTCCGCCCCGGCGAGATTCTCCGCCCAGCCTTCATAGAGAATAGCCCCGAGGATGGCTCCCTTCATGGGCCCGCACATATCCTTCCACGCAATGGGAGGGCCGCTGTGCAGGATCATCCGCTCTGCCATGTTGGGCAGCACTTGGCCGGCGGTGCCCACGCCGTTCAACACCGGCTGGGCTGATTGGTAGGCGTCGAACGCTGTCTGGTTGGCGGTTTCCACAGAGAGCAGGTTGGCCAACCGAGCCAACACACGACCGACCTCCTGCTGTCCCTGAGCGGGCGGAGCCCATTCAATCTGGAGCACAGAGCCGCCCGTCTTCGTGATTGAATCGGCAAAGGAAGCGAGGCCGACATTCAAGACTTGAAGCTTCTCCTGAAACAGGGCCTGTATCACAATCGTCCTCCGACGATGCCAGCTTCCAGGACCACAGAGGAAGCCATGCGCACAGCCTGAGCGTTGCTCTCCGCAAGAGTCACTCCGACCTCTCGAAGAGCGGTTTCTTGCCTGGATAGATTCTGAGAATCCGCTGCTGTGCCGCAGACGAACCCCACGATGACCAGGTGTCTGCCTGCTTTGGTGGCGAGATCGCGCGCCTGCTGAATCACCGGGGCTATATCAGCGGCAGGATCCGGGTGAGATCCATAGCCAAGGACAACGTCCAACAGGATCACCGCCACCTCGGGATCGCGTGCTTCCTTGATCAGCCGCTCATTTCTGAGCCGGTGGTCGATCATGGGATGGGGACGCCCACGAGTGAAGAGATCGTCGCCCAGATCAATGACCGTATGCTTCTGATTGGTCCAGACATCGCGCAACCGATCCTCTGGTTCCACTGGAGTGTTGGAATTGATCTGCCCTAGTTTTTTCGGCGCTTCCGGGTTCAGCATGGGTACAGATCGAGCCCTCCGCAGTGGAAGTAGATGGCCGTCTTGAAGTGCTCGATGTTGCGGAAACCGCAGGCCATGCTCTTGATCTTCTGAATCTGGCTCTTGAGTCCCTCACT
>JAICXS010000101.1 GCA_025934615.1 Nitrospiraceae bacterium | reverse complement strand
GTTGATTTTCGAGACGCTGCTTAACGGATTGCGGGCCTTGCAAAGCGGAGGCGATACGTTGCTCATAACGGTATTGCTTCAGATCAGATTGTTAGGACAGACCGGATTTCGGCCCCAGACTGACCACTGCGCGGGATGCGGCGCCCTCTTTCAGAATGTGCGCGCAGATTCGCCTTTGTGGTTTTCTCCGCAGTCCGGAGGGCTGGTATGTCAGGCTTGCGGACATCGTTACTCGGGCCGGTGCCTTCCAATGTCCCCGGGAAGCCGTGCAATGCTTCAGCACGCCTTGCAGTGGTCACCAGCTACCCTGACTCGCCTGAAAGCGACGGGCCAGATTCGGATAGAATTAGAATCGGCCATGGAAGCCTATATCACGGTCGTAGCCGGGAGGCCGCTTCCGCCCATGGATTTCTTGGCTGCTGAGCACCATGAAAATGCGTACGGCCTTCGATGAGTGGACGGCCGATTGTGCCGGTAGCAAGCGTACGGTATAGTATGGAAAGTCGGAATCGGCTACTGGAGTCTGCATGAGCACCGTCGCCCTTGAACCCAAAGATATGGAATGGCTGGAGAAGGGGGTGCTCGGCATTGAATGGAATGACGGGCACAAGGGGATTTACCCGGTCCGTTATCTTCGCCAGCATTGTCCGTGTGCCGCGTGTACCGATGAATGGACCGGACAGCTTCGGATTAAACCGGACGATGTGCCGCTCCTGATCATGCTGATGGATATTGAGCCGGTCGGCCGGTATGCCTTTAAGATCACGTGGAGCGACGGGCATGATACCGGATTGTATTCATATAAGTTCCTGCGTGAGATATGCCAGTGCGATATCTGCCAACCGGTGAAGCCGGTGGAAACAAGGAGCAAGCGGCTACTTTAATGCCCCAAGTTCCTCTCATCGATTCCAAAATATCATGTTCTCGTTCCCTTTCCATTCTGGCGGCGATCCTTCTTCTTGCCGGATGCGGAGTGCCGCTGGAGGAACAGAAAGCCCATATCCGCAAAAATAGTCTTCCTTTTCAGGTGCTGTCGATACAAGCATTTTTAGAAACGTGGGGCAAGCCGACTTACGTGCATCAGGAAAACACCCAATTTTATCCGGTAAAAACAGGGAACTATGTACCTCGTTTTCGCGCCCCTATGGGTGAACCTCCTCCAGGCTGGGATGCCTCCGTGGTATCGGAACCTGCCGTCTTTTTAGGTTATGCCGATCGGGGCGAATTGCTCGGCTTCATCGAGGACCGCTTGGTTTATCGTGAGCAGATGCCGGCCTCCCAAATTCATGAGATCGGCAAGAATTGGCAACACGAAGCGATTTTTAAAACCCGCCTTGAAACCGATTTTCAGGCGCCTCGCAAGCCGTAATGGCGTCCATCGATTCAACCTCTCTTGTATCTCAACCAAAACCACTCAATATCCTTTTAGTGGCTTCTGAGGCCGTCCCGTTTGCGAAAACGGGAGGCCTCGCCGATGTGGCCGGCACTCTTCCTCTTGAATTGACCAGGCTCGGACATCGCGTGTCGTTGATTATGCTGGGCTATAGCATGATCGACGCCTCCACGCATGGATTGACGCCATGGGGTCAATTGAGTGTCCCTACCGCGACCGGGCCGAAAGAAGCGATTGTAGAATGCGGTGTGCTGCCGGATGCTACCCTGCCGGCCGGTCGGCAGGCACAAATCTTCGCTGTCCGTCATGATCCGTATTTCGCTCGAAAAGGGCTGTACCAGGAATCCGGCGCCGATTATCCCGACAACTTGGAACGCTTTGCGTTCTTCTGCCGGGCCGTTGTTCAATGGCTCGTAGAATTTCAGAATAAGGCCAAGTGGGTGCCGGACGTAATTCATGCCCATGATTGGCAAACGGCCCTCTGCCTTGCCTATTTGAAAATCCTGTATGTGGATTACACGCAGCACCATGCAGTCGGGACGCTGTTCACCATTCACAATCTTGGCTATCAAGGCCTCTTTCCGGCTTCGGACTATCCGAAGACCGGATTACCGCCGAGTCTCTTCGTCCCAAGCGGTCTGGAATTTTATGGGTCGTGTAACATCCTAAAAAGCGGGTTGATCTACGCCGATCTGCTCTCGACGGTCAGTGAAACGTATAGTCGTGAAATTCAGACCCCCGAATTTGGATTCGGCTTAGACGGGCTGATTCGTGAGCGGCACGACCGACTCGTCGGTGTGGTCAATGGCATCGATACCAATGTGTGGAATCCGGCCACCGATACCCACCTTCCTGCCCACTATTGCGCAACAGAAGTCAGCGGAAAACGGGCGTGCAAGAGCGCGCTGCAACATGAAATGAAACTCCCGGTCAAAGATGTCCCGCTGTTAGCGGTGGTGTCACGATTGAGCGTCCAAAAGGGATTAGATTTGGTGGCTGCTATTGTCCCCGAGCTGATGAGATTGAACGTTCAGCTCGTCTTATTAGGTGCAGGAGATGTGTCGGCTGAAGATCAATGGCGGTCGTTGCATGGCCGCTATCCTCATCAACTCGGACTGCGTATCGGGTTTGACGAAGGACTGGCCCACCGGATCGAGGCCGGTGCGGACCTGTTCGTCATGCCCTCGCGGTACGAGCCTTGTGGATTGAACCAGCTATACAGCCTGCGGTATGGGACCGTGCCTATCGTTAGGCGAACCGGCGGCCTTGCCGATACCGTAGTTCCCTATACGCCCACGACGGTTCAAGAAAGACGCGCTACCGGATTTATGTTTGGAGAGGCATCTGCTGACGCGCTGCTGAACGCGGTCTTACTCGCCCTTCAGGTCTACAAGGACAGGACCGAATGGTCGCGATTGATACAGACCGCTATGCAGACGGATGTTTCATGGGCTCGGTCCACGAGAGCGTATGAGGCCGTGTACCGTCAAACGCTACGCTCTGTCCGCGGTGATAGCTAAACGTCGGCAACGTGAGGAGAGCTAATTTCCTGAAGCTGTTGATGCGAGAAGTGTGATGAATGAAGACGGGAGAGCAGGCCTGTCTGACGCATTGGCTTCAAAGGTGTTCAGTTGCGCGAGACCTTCCCGTGCTTGCTGAATATAGTAAGGATACATGCCCTCTGGATACGTGAGCACAGCATGGAACATCTCGTCCGCAAGCTCATAGTGGCCAGCCGAAAGCGCGCTTTGCCCAGTATGCAGACTGCAGGCGACGGCCATGGCTTTTGGATCGACGGCGAGTCGGTTGGCCGGTTCTGAGACCCATCGCTTCATGACCTGCGGAAGGAGCGCATCATGGCCCATTCCGATGACTGGCTGCTGGGCCACATGATCGAGCAGGCGTGCATCCAAGCGCATCGTATCCAAGTCAGAGGCAGCCTCGCAGTGGCGGTAGGTCGTCCACATGCCCATAAAGGAGGTGTTGTCCAGTGCCGCCGGTTTGGAGAGGGGAGATGTCGTCTGACATCCGGCCAGCATTAAGATCGCGCTCAGGGCCCATCCTATTTTTATCGCGACTGCCTTCATCGACATGCTCCTCAATCTTACGTCGCTACTGCCACATGGATTCAGCAAATCGGATGCCGATCATCCTATGCTATAAACGATTGATTTTATTAACAGCGGATTTCATTACTGCCTGATGATCGTTGCAGAAACACACGTTGTGTTGTGTTTTATCTACACTCATTGAGGAGGAAGCGGCACGGAGCCTTAGCCTATGACGATGGCGCCTCCGCGAATATCTTGAACACTCCCGAATATGGCGGGACTTCCCGGGAATCGCCAGCAATGCGGCGTGATGTCCCAAAGCTGCCCTTTATGGCTGTAGAGTCGACCGTTGGCGATGTGTACCGTAGCTTCCTTCACTAAATTAATGTCGAGGACGGCCTCCGCCGTTTCCTTATCAACGATTTTTAGCCAGGCAGGATAGGTAAAGAGCGACAGGGCGGCGCTCACTTCAATCTCGAAGCGGGTTTTGAAATTAAATGCCCACACATTGCGCCGCAGATGCGCCACATGATCCCCCTTCGCATCGTACAGGTCTGCGGTGACAAGAAGTTGCGGCGACTCACTCCGAGCCTCGATGACGACCTGCTCCTTCCCCTCCAACGTGAGGATGCCATTGGCATTGCGATAAATATTCGAACCAATGTTCAATTCCATCCGATGCTCATCTTCCAACCGACCTTTACCTTGATCTGACCGAGTCGTCCTCGTATTGCGCAAAGAGACGCTTGGCCTCCGGATGGAGGGCCGACGTAGGCCCTTTAGGAATCCCGACCGTTCTGAACAAGGGGACCAGCTTTCCATTGGGATGGAGATAGCCCGCTCGCAAAGGGACCGACCGGCGATGATGTTGAACGAGATGGCAGGACGTTGGCCGAATGCTGGTGAGCCAATCGGCAATGTCTTGTGGATTTCCGATGGACGCCGACAGCAGCAGCAAACGGGCTTGGCCAGGGCAAAAGATGATGGTTTCTTCCCATACTACGCCGCGTTCGGGATCGGCGATATATTGTGATTCGTCGAGGATAATGAGACCGAGGGTATCCAGACGCAAATCGATTTCTCCACCCGCAGCATCATAGAGCAAATTGCGCAGGATTTCGGTCGTCATGATGAGCAGCGGCGCCTGCGGATTATCCCGACGATCACCGGTTAAGATCCCGACCTGATCGGGTCCAAAAAGTCTGGAGAACTCCGTGAACTTCGTATTGGATAAGGCCTTAAGTGGAGAGGTATAGATGACCGTACGATCGGCGTCAATAGCCCGTTTCGTGGCTTCGACGGCGACGTAGGTTTTCCCGCTCCCGGTGGGAACGCTCACAATCACATCGGTGGTCTTCAGGGACTCCAGCGCCTCTTCTTGCCAAGGGTCCGGCACAAAGGGCTGTGGCGGTGGAATGCCGATGCCTGCTAAAAACGCGGTCAAATCCGTCGGCGGCTCTGGGCCTTCGCCGTCTTGGATAGGCCCATGGTGGTGAGTTGCTTTAGAGAGGGGCTTGTCCGTCTTGTGCGGCAGCTCGGGTCGTCCGGTGGGAGTCGGACGCTCCTGAATCAAGATCGATAGATCCGATTCCAATCCCGCCCGGTGTTCGGCTGAATGGCGCAGCAGCGCTTCGATCAGCCGACGTTTGCCCAGGCGGAAATGCCGATGAATCCGTCCATGCGCGAGCCGATGCAATCGGCTCACAGGCTGCTGGGCGAGAAGTTGTTCCAGTTCGTCGGTCGTCATGCGCGTTCGTAGGGGTAGAGGAATACAGTAGCGTCTTTGTTATACCCATACCTCTTCCTTATCACGGCAATTCCTCCAATACGCCTCTTCTGAGCGCTTTAATCGCGTTGGCCGCCGTGTCGGCCAATCCGGGATGCGTGGCGTGTAACTGGTGGACTTGGGACAGGTACTCTAAAGTGCGGGCCAACAGGCGATAAATATCACCCTCCGCCATCGTGGTCGATTTACACAAGCCAATCCAAGTGACCGCGGGATCGCCGATCCATCGCTCCACCAGCGCCGCGACATCGGCTCGCAGTAACGGTGGATCCTCATAGGCCGCCAGCGATTGGGCCAATTGTCTGACTTGCCCCAACAGCGAAACGAGTCCGGAGCTGATCCGGGGAAAGGCACCGGGCCGGTCGTCATCGTGCGCGATACTGGCCAGGGCAGCGGCGAGTATCTGCGGTTCAACCGTGCTGAACGCGTCGGCACGAATGAGTTCGGTGATCAAGAGCGAGTGATCGATGCGGATCAGTCTGGCCCATTCCCCTGCCTCCGTCAGTTGGCAGGCTGCCGTGAGATAGCCGAACTGTTGGAGCGCCTCGGCCTTGGCCTGAAATCGATGCCAGAGTCCAGTCCTGAGCGCTTGAATCATTTTCGTATGACGATGCATGTCTTGCCGAATGCGAAGCGCCACGGCATGGTCTTTATGGCAGGCCGGCTTGGACGGACAGGTCGGACACGGAAATTCCTCCGTCAGCGTGTCGGCAATTTCGCTCTCTTCCGGCTCACGCTGAACCAACATCGGCAAAATCGGCAACCGGGTGGGCAAGTCGGAGATCTGAACCGTGAGGCTATCCAGACTTGCTGGGGTACACCAGGGATAGACCGGCGCTTCGGTGACTTCCAGGACGCGATCATAAATCAGCGTAATCACATTGGCTGGAGATTCGCTGATTGAGCCGCCTGGACGAAGGATCGTTACCATGGGATGGCGCTGTCCGCGGCTTCGATAGACGCGGAGCACGACCCCGCGTCCTTTTGGAAATCCCACCACACGACCGGGTGAGAGAAAATGCAATTTCGCTGCAAGCTCAGGCGGTTCCCGACGTGTCACCTGAATGCGATGCGCTTTCTGTCTACGCGCATGGTCGAATGCTTGCCATTGGGTGATCCAATCGGTACAGACCCGCGGGCCATACGGCGCCATCTGCTCTCGCAAGGTATCGAGCTTTCCCTCCAACGCATCGGATCGCCGGTTGAGCTGAAATTGGGCAAAGCTCTTTGCCAAGATCGATTGAATGTGATCGAGCGGATGCGCTTTGAGGAGATTCAACACCATCGGATAAGAAATGACGAATTGGCTGTCTATGGCCTCCGGTTTCCCCGTCAACCCTTTCGTGAGCACGGTCAGGTCGATATAGGGCGAGGGCGTGATGATGGCAAACCCCACCAAATCTTTTCCCCGCCGTCCGGCACGTCCGGCGAGTTGTTGAATTTCCCCGACCGTCAGTTCGGTAATGTCCCTCGACTTGCGGACGCTCGATTGAGTGATGACAACCGTTCGGGCAGGAAAATCTACCCC
>JAICXS010000482.1 GCA_025934615.1 Nitrospiraceae bacterium | reverse complement strand
TGGTATGATGAAACTGACGGCATTGACTGGCTTCCACGTCTACGAAGGAGCGATTGATGGCCAGCTACCGGCCCGAACATGAGATGATGAATGAGGGAATCCCCCCGCTGGATGATATGGAAGTAGGAAGGCCCGTAGGGGCCATTCTTCCCATGTCGGAAGCGGCTCAGCTCGCCTTGCGGGACAGCATTGAACTGGTTGATTTTCTCCTCAACCAAGATAGCGTAACCTGGAACTAACCGAGACATCGTGTCAGGATCTTGCTGATCTCGTGCGTCGTCGGCTTATTTTTTAAACCTTCCTATTCGCCGTTTTCATCACCAGAGCGTGTTGCGAAGCTTGTGTTGGGAAAGTCCTCCGTAATGCTGCCAAAGGTCTCTTGTTGTCTAGACGCGCCCCTCCTAGCTTTGTTCTCGCTCGGGCAAAGCTTCAACATACCCCAAGGGCACACTTCGGCTTTTCGCTAGGTGCGGCCTCAATGGATGGCTTTTTCGAACATCCTGCAAAGGCTGAGATCTAGTGCTTAGCGCGATGTCTTATTAATCGAAGGCGAGTCCACTCTCTTAGCTGAAGTCCCAAGCCCTGGTCGCACAACTCTCAGAAGATCGCTGATATTTCCAGAATCTGCACCGGCAACGGTCCTTAGATTGAGCGCTGTCACAAATCGATTCAACCTGCGACAATGGCGACAAGGTCATTCGATGATCTGCTGGATCTGGAAAGATCCCGCTGGCCTGACATCAAGCAAAACCTGTTTAAGAGGAATCGGTACACTGCGGCTAGCATCGACGGGAGAGCATGTGGATCTTCAGCGCGTGAGCCGGATGGAATGGCTGGAAGCCGATGGTCTCGGTGGATTTGCATCCGGCACAACCGTCGGGATCCGCACGCGGCGGTACCATGCCCTGTTGTTGACCGCGATGACGCCCCCGACGAACCGTGTCGTCCTGGTCAATGGGTATGATGCCTGGGTGGAAACGCCAACCGGTCTCTACGCTCTCTCTTCTCAACGCTATACGCCCGATGTGATTCATCCCGACGGCGCGCAGCGGATCGAATCGTTCGAGGCGGATCCATGGCCTCGATGGACCTATCGCTTAGAAGACGGCACGCGGATCGAACACGAGTTCTTCGTCCCACATGGGTCATCCATGGCAGTGCTGTGTTGGCGAGTACGGGATGCGATCGGTAGTGTGGCCCTGATCGTCCGCCCGTTGTTTTCGGGACGCGATTTCCATGCGCTGCATCATGAAAATCACGTCTTTCAATTCACACCGAAAGAAGATCGGGCACGATTAATCTGGCATGTCTATCCGGGGTTGCCCCGTATCGTCGCCATCTCGAATGGATCGTATCGCCACCAGCCCGACTGGTATCGGAATTTTCTCTATACGGAGGAGCGCGCACGCGGCCTCGATGAAACGGAAGATTTGGCCTCTCCTGGTGAATTCAGATGGGATGTGTCGGCACGAGAAGCGGTGTGGATTGTCGCGGCTGAAGGACACGCAGAAGAGCCTGCTCAACGCATTGACGCGGAGCAATACGCGAGATCCCTTCGCATGGCCGAACGGCGCCGTCGTCGGAAATTCTTAACCCCGCTGCATCAGGCAGCCGATGCGTATATCGTGAGCACCGCGCCGCGTCGCGTGACGAACGGCCTTGAAGGGCAGCGTGAAAAGAACAAGACCGGCAAGACGATCATTGCCGGCTATCCTTGGTTCACGGATTGGGGCCGGGATACGTTTATGGCGATGCGAGGCCTCTGCCTGGCCATTGGGCGATTGGACATCGCGTGCGATATTTTGCTCGCATGGGCCGGAACTGTGTCGGAAGGGATGGTGCCCAATCGTTTTCCGGATAAGGGAGGCGAGCCGGAATTTAATTCGGTCGATGCGTCGCTGTGGTATATCATCGCGATCTATGAATTCTTGCAGGCCGCCGACACAATCGCGCGACCGGTCTCGCAGGAAGACCGAGCTGTACTCTATCGGGCCATTGAATCGATTCTTTCCGGCTATGCCAACGGAACGCGTTTTGACATTCGTCTCGATAAGGATGGACTCTTGGCCGCCGGGCAGCCCGGTACACAATTGACCTGGATGGATGCGAAAATTGGTGAGTGGGTGGTGACGCCGCGCATTGGGAAGCCCGTCGAAGTGCAGGCACTCTGGCTCAATGCGCTCAAGATCGGCGGTCGCCTGTCCGATGCATGGAGTGAGCCGTTCCACCGCGGCATGGCGGCATTTGGATCACGGTTTTGGAATGAATCGAGCGGCTCTCTCCATGATGTGGTGGATTGCGATCACCGCTCGGGAGTTGTCGATGCCTCATGCCGTCCGAATCAAATCTTTGCCGTGGGCGGTCTTCCGTTCCCGCTCCTTGAGGGAACACGAGCGCGGCAGGTCGTCGACGTTGTAGAGTCACGGCTTTGGACTCCGATGGGATTACGAT
>JAICXS010000436.1 GCA_025934615.1 Nitrospiraceae bacterium | reverse complement strand
GAGCCCGGATGAACGGCCCCCGCCCGAAAGCGGCTCGGCATCGCCGCGCAACTTGGAGAAATTCGTCCCGGTGCCCGAGCCGTACTTGAATAAACGGGCTTCGCGGGTCCAGAGATCCATGATCCCGCCTTCATTGACGAGATCGTCATCGACGGATTGGATAAAACACGCGTGGGGCTGCGGATGCTCGAAGGCGTTGGTGGCTTTGACCATCTTCCGGCTGACGGGATCGACATAGTAATGACCTTGCGCCGGGCCGGAAAGGCCGTACGCAAAGTGCAATCCGGTATTGAACCACTGCGGCGAATTCGGCGCGGCCATCTGCCGGGCCAACATGTGACACATTTCGTCGTAGTACGCGTGCGCGTCCTCGTCGGTGTTGAAATAGGAATGGCTTTTCCCCCAGTGCATCCAGCATCCGGCCAGCCGGTGGAACACTTGACGGGCATCGCGCTCTCCACCGAGCACCGGCTTGCCATCGCTCCCGATCATTGGGGTCCCATTGGCATCGGCTTGCGGAATACCGGCCTTGCGGAAATACTTCTGCGCCAGAATGTCGACGGCCAGTTGCGTCCACTGCTCCGACACGTCGATCTGGTCTAATTTGAAGACCGTCGAGCCGTCAGGATTCTTGATTTCAGAAGAACGCTTGACGAACGTGATCCCTTCGTAGGGACTGTGGCCTTTGCGCGTAAACCGGCGTTCAATCCTCACGTCAATCCCTCCTGTTGGTGGCGCTTACCTCAGACATTGATCGGTCTTGAATAGATGGGCGGTTCGCTCTCAATTCCGGTGAACGCCTAGATATAGCTATTCGGATATTTTGTCAATACTAAATATTGTGGTGTGACGGTGAATTCGGGGGAAAGGCTGTGGATAAACAAATCCTCGCACAGAGAGCGGAGAGCGGTCAATTTCGAAGCGGGTTATCAACAGAAATTGTAGGACAGCAGGGAGGCTTTTGCATCGACTTTGGCCTAGAGCATCAATCGGCCTAACTTTTTGATGAGCGCTTCTTGGCTGTCGAGCGGAATAAATTGCGTTCCCACCCCTACTACCGCGATCTCCACCTGAAACACGCGAGTGGTGAACACACTAAACAATCCATAATCGCGGCGCACGGTATTCGAACGCGTCAATGAGTCGATCACCTTTTTCCCTTGCGTCGTCAGAATATCACGCATAATTTTTTGTTGCGAGTTGGCATCGTCAGCCTTCATGCGCGCGAGCGCGTTGGCCAATTGCGTTTCGAGGAAGCGCCCGTATTGGTCCATCGTGGGATTCGTCGCGGCTAATGCGACACACAGTGTCAAGAGACCGACGAGAATGACCAGGAGCGTGTTACTGATTTTCATTGTTGAACCGGCCCGGTTGCGCTGCTCGCACTACGAGCTGTCGGCCTTCAGCAATCGGCTTTCAGCTTTACCGAACTCCTCGCATCTGAAGCGGCACGCCCACATCATCCGTCTTTCGGCTCCATCCGCTCAGAAAGCTGAGGGCGGAACGCCGACGGCTGTCAGCTTTTTTCGACTCGCAGCATTCGCTCTGCCGGTCTCTTCGAATCCGAAGCTGATGGCGAATAGCTGTATGCTGTGCGCTTCCCTGTCCCGTTTGACAATCATGTGATCGCTCCCCTATGTTCCGTGATGCCATCCATCGATCCGTGAAGGAGGACCCATGTACGTCTGGAGCAAGCGTCTGGTCATTGGATTATTGAGCGCGTTTACGATTCTGCTCGTGGTGTTTTTCTTTCAGTTTCCTCCCAACGATCCCAGTACCTTGAAGATGCACACGACGCGATGGATTATTTTAAATTACATCGGGCTGGTGCTCTGGATCGGCGTGTGGATGTTCGACCAGGCGCGCGTTCGCGGAAAGAATCTCGCCATCTGGGTCGTGCCGTTTCTCTTTGCGCCGCTGCCGGCGTTGATGTTGTTTATCCTAGCCATGCAACGGCGTCTCAAAGGGTAAGCAGGATGTTGAAAAAGCGGCAGAAACACAAACCGACACAAGACTTCTAAGCTGGTTCCGTTTGGAGCGGCGACTCATCTTTCACTGTCTGCGATCGGCTGCCGGTGAAGTAATCCCGCAGCCACCACAAGAGCCACAGGCCCGGGAGCGCCGCGAGAAAGGTGATGAAGAAAAACGACACCCAGCCCACCGCTTCGACGACATAGCCTGACGGTGGACCGACGAAGACGCGGCCTAAGGCTGCCATGGCGGACAGCAACGCATATTGCGTCGCCGTGTAGCGGTGATCGCAAAGCGACATCATAAGAGCTACAAAAGCTGCGGTTCCCATCCCTCCCGAGAGATTTTCAAATGCGACGGCGGCCACCATGATCGGATAACTCTTGCCGGTCCAGGCCAACAGCATAAACGTCAGATTCGATAACGCCTGCAGGCCGCCGAAGAGCAGCAAGGAGCGGAAGAGTCCCATGCGGACCATCCAAATGCCCCCCAGCAGTGCGCCGACGATCGTCGTGACCATTCCGAGTCCCTTATTCACGATTCCCACTTCAGCGGCCTCGAATCCCATTCCGCGGATCAGAAAGGCCGTGGTCAACGATCCGGCGAACGCATCGCCTAATTTGTAGAGCACGATCAGCAAGAGCAGCAGCAACGCGGGTGAACGCGAAAAGAACTCGTGGACCGGCTGCCACACGGCTTCTGCAAAATTGCGTGGAATATTGACCGGCGATGCAGGTTCCGGACTGAGCAGCGTGGCTCCGATTCCGATCAGCATCAACGCGGCGATGAGGAAATAGGTCTGTCCCCAACCGAGATAGGTCGACACGATCAAGGCACCGGCGCCGGAGATCAACATGGCTATGCGATAGCCTGTGACGGACACGGCGGCACCGAAGCCGCGTTCAGGCGCTTTC
>JAICXS010000187.1 GCA_025934615.1 Nitrospiraceae bacterium | reverse complement strand
GATTATCGTCGACACCTACGGCGGCGTCGGCAGTCACGGCGGCGGCGCGTTCTCCGGCAAAGATCCCAGCAAGGTCGATCGCTCGGCCTCTTATATGGCTCGTTACATCGCAAAAAACATCGTCGCGGCAGGATTGGCCGACAAGTGCGAAGTCCAGTTGGCCTATGCCATTGGAGTGGCCGACCCCGTGTCGATCCTCGTCGATACGAAAAACACGGAAAAAGCCTCCGTGGACCTGCTCGATAAACTGGTGCGCAAGCACTTCCCCATGACACCGCGCGGGATTATCGATCACCTGAAGCTTCGCCGTCCGATTTACAAGCAAACGGCTGCCTACGGGCATTTTGGCCGCAACGAACCGGGCTTCACCTGGGAGCTGACCGACAAGGCGAAGGCTTTGAAGAAGGAAGCAGGGCTGTAACAGGTCTGTAGATTTTACAGGGGGGATGGATGCGCAGATCCATCCCCCTTTTCTATGATTGCGAAGCTGAGGAGGATGCAGTGGATTACGATGTGAAGGATATCGCGCTCGCTGATCAGGGCAAGCTCAAGATTGAATGGGCAGAAGGTTCGATGCCGGTCCTCCGGCTCATTAAGAAACGGTTCAAGCGCGAACAGCCGCTCAAGGGCATTCGGGTCACTGCATGCTTGCACGTCACAACTGAGACGGCCAATCTCATGAAGACGCTGCAAGCCGGCGGCGCGGAGATTCGCCTCTGCGCGTCCAATCCCCTCAGTACTCAAGACGATGTCGCCGCCTCCTTGGTTCAACATGACGGCATCGCCGTCTTTGCCATCAAGGGTGAAGATAACAAGACCTACTACCGCCATATCCAAGCCGCGATCGAGCATCAGCCGCAAGTCACGATGGATGACGGCGCCGATGTCGTGTCGATCCTCCATTCGAAGCGCAAAGACCTGCTCAAGCACGTCATCGGCGGCACGGAGGAGACGACCACGGGCGTGATTCGTCTCCGCAGCATGGCGGACCGGCGCGTGCTTCGCTTCCCGGTCATCTCCGTCAACGATGCCGACACCAAACATCTGTTCGACAATCGCTACGGGACCGGCCAGAGCACGATGGACGGGATTATCCGGGCGACGAACCGGCTAATCTGCGGTTCGAAAGTGGTCGTAGCCGGTTACGGCTGGTGTGGCCGCGGGATTGCCATGCGCGCGAAGGGCATGGGCGCGGATGTGATTGTGACCGAGATCGATCCCGTCAAAGGCCTCGAAGCGGTCATGGATGGATTTCGCGTGATGCCGATGGAAGAAGCGGCCGCGGTCGGGGACTTTTTCGTGACGGTAACCGGCAATCTTCACGTCATTCGCGGGGAGCACTTCGCTGAGATGAAAGACGGCGCCATCGTCTGTAACTCCGGTCACTTCAATGTCGAGATCGATATTCCCGCTCTGGAGAAGCAAAGCCGCAAACGCCGCATCATTCGAACGGGCGTAGAGGAATTTACGCTCCGTGATGGCAGAAAAGTGAACCTACTGGGTGAAGGACGTTTGGTGAACTTAGCCACCGCGGAAGGACATCCGTCCAGCGTGATGGACATGAGCTTCGCCAATCAAGCTCTCGGCGCGGAGTACCTCGTGAAGAACTACAAGATGCTGGAGAAGAAAGTGTATCCCGTTCCACCGGTCATCGACAAAGAAATCGCCCGTCTCAAACTCGCCGGCATGGGCGTCGGGATCGATAAGCTGACCAAGGAGCAGGAAAAGTATCTCGCCTCGTGGGAGATGGGCACATAAGCAGGATATTGAAACAGGTCCCCAACTTCGCTCTCACTCGCTCGGATCGTTCAACGTACTCAAGTACGCCTCGCGATCCGAGCTTCACTGCTACCCTGTTGAATAACCTGTTTAAGCATCCTGGAATAACGATCTATTCTTCGCACTCTGGCCTCATCCGACCATGGCCTATCCACCAATATCTTCCAAGACCACTCCACGCGATGTGCAGTATAGCCCTCAGGTATGAAGAAAAGGAACCTTTGGTCAAGAAAGTCGCTTTATGGAGAAGGCCAATAAGATAGAGTTTTATCATGATGAGCAAAGCCAAATGCGGAAGGTCGATGAAATGGGCCTTCGATTTAATGATGAGCATAGAAAATGAGGGAGAAACATTTTGATGAACCTCCTCAGAAAAGATACTTCCTTATATAAAGGTCCAATGCAAAATCTCTCTTCAAAGGCGAAACCATTGATTAGGAGTTCATACGCTTGATCCGATGCCTCACTCTGTCTTATCGGAAGCCGCTGGATATATTTGCTACACCGCTTTTACAACAATTTGCCATCCTTATGACCGGTTCGATACCGATATCAATTCGCACCTACTTGCAACAGCCGAACCCAAATCAGGACAGAAATAGTCCTATGATTACAGCGTTCGAAGAAATTCGATCACTGCCTGCCGATCTTCGGCCGGTAGCGCGAGAAAGGCATTGCGCGAACGTGCGGCTTCTCCGCCGTGATAAACGATGGCCTGCTCAGGATTGCTGCCGCGGCTGTCATGCAGGAGTTGATGGAGGCGAAAGCGCAGGCCCCAGAGGGGCGGTGTGCGATACTCTCCCGGCTTCGACACGCCGAGCGACACGCCATCATTGAGTGTGGCCCCCATATCATGAAGGAGAAAGTCGGAGTACGGCCGGATGTCCCTGTTCAGCAGCGCGACGGACATAGCGGTCGCCTGGGGAGCGCGTGCGTAAGGCGCCGCACCAGTATGGAATGACGGGACATGGCACTTCGCGCACGCAATCTGGCTGAAGAGTTTCTCTCCGCGAATCACTTGCCCTCCACCGAGATTAAATGAATCGCGTTCAGGCGGCGCAAGAAGCGACACGAAATCCAACAGTTTGTTCACGACGTCAACCGAGACATTCGGCTCCGGGATGGGGTTCTTCACGAACCTAGGAAAATCAATGCTCGCAGTCTCCGTATTGAAGCCGGGCATCGGTGAGGTCATGCCCATCTCCTGGCGCAAGGCATCGGCGACAAATTCGAACAGCGTGGCGACGTGCGACTGCGAGCCAAATCGCATCAGGCGTCCCTCTTTCATCGCCGGACGGCCTCGGATGCCGTCGCGATCCTTATCGTCAGGGTCGGCATGGGCCAGGATCGCTTCTTCAGGAATGGCCTCGATTAATCCGAGCCCCATCAAGGTGCTTGGGCGCCGTTTCGAAAGAATGGCGTTCTCGGGCAAAACATCCGCCGGTCCCTGCGCGATCGATTTGTCGTGAAATAGGGTCCCTTGTGTAGTACCGCTGGACGGAAGAATGTACCGAATGTTCCCACGATACCCCGGACCGCTGCCCCCGATCGTTGGAATATGATGGCACGCCTCGCAGGTCCGTCCGTTAAAGACCGGCCCTAATCCCTCTTTCGCTGTAAAGGGAAACTCGAAAAGCCGGCGTCCCGCGTCGAACCGTGCCTTCTCTTCCGTCGTCAACCACGCCAACGGAACCGGCGGATCGTGCTCTTTCTTTGCTTCCTGAGCTGAAAAAGCCGATGCGGTGAGCAGGCTGGTTATGACGAAGGACAACCAAACAGAGCGCCGTAATTGGTAGAATCCCTGCCTCATGAGCGACCTCCTGGTACGGAGCGTTGACATCCCCTATACTTAATGAACGAGACAGACTGACCTGGTTGACAGGAAGCTCTGGCGCATATTGTAATCCTACTTTCCTTCGTGGTGTACCGATGAGCTCTATTCACATCGGCCTTTCCGGCTATTCGTACAAACCCTGGCAAGGACCTGGACGATTATATCCTGAAAAACTGAAATCGACCGAGTTTCTTCGCTACTATGCCGGCCGCTACAATACGGTGGAACTGGACGGTCTGTGGTACCGGCTTCCGACGGAACAAATGGTGCGCGGATGGCTCGACCAGACGCCATCGTCGTTCATCTTCACGCCCAAGGCCCATCGACAAATTACCCACATGCATCGTCTACGGCCTGATGCCCTGACCTTCGTACAGGTCATGCTGGATCGGCTGGCTCCAATCGTCGACCAGAAACGGCTTGGTCCGATCCTGCTTCAACTTCCGCCGAACTTTCGGCGCGATGACGATCGATTGAGCGCATTTCTAGCACACCTACCGAGAACAATTCGGTGGGCCGTGGAGTTTCGCGACGACTCATGGCAGGCTCCCGATGTCGAAGCGTTATTGACTCGCTATGGCGTGAGTTGGGTGGCGGCCGATACGGACGACTCTCCTGCGCACATCCGTGATACGGCCGACTTCTGGTATGTGCGCTTGCGGCGGAGCGAGTACGATGACGCGGCATTGAGGGAATGGACGGCGCGCTTCAACGAGATGAGCCGTCGGGGGAAGGGCTGCTACATCTATTGTAAGCACGAGGACGAAGGGTCGCCGTGGGTCTGGGCCGATCGTCTTATTGCTCTTACAGGAGGCTGAAAAGAACGACCGACTTCGTTATCGGCTCCTACACGATCCTCAGCGCGTACGCCTCCGGGTGTTTCGCTTGCGGCCTTGCTGAACAGTCGTTTTGAGCATCCTGACGTTCAACTATAATCTACACGTATGCCGATGAATCAGCTCCACGATTCCGCTCTCGCCGGGATGCTGATCCTGGACGAAATGTTCGACCTCGCGCTGTATCGTGAGTTTCACGCCATTGCCGACGGCCAACTCAAAGGCCTGCTCGCCGAATTGATTCGCGTCGAAGAGACCCACGTCAGCTTCTGGAAACATTTCTTCCACAGTCCGCTCGAGCAGCTTGACCCGGCTCGTCGTCTCAAGCTGCGCCTGATCGTGTGGACCTGCCGACTGTTCGGCGCTCCGGCAATTCATCTCGTTCTTGAAGCCATCGAGATCTACGGGGTAAGAAAATACCTCTCGATCTGGAAGATGTATAAAGACCAGCCGTTGGGGTCCGCCGTGCACGGGATTCTTATCGACGAGTTCAAGCATGAGGATGCCATCGTCAGCCAAATGACCGAACGCAAAATCAACCCTGAGCGCATCCGAAATATTTTTCTGGGTCTCAACGATGGGTTGGTGGAAATTCTCGGCGCGGTCAGCGGATTCTTCGGCGCATTCGGCAGCGCTACCCTGGTGCTCATTGCGGGTTCGACCACGGCGGTCGCCGGAGCGCTTTCGATGGCAGCCGGTATTTACGTGGCAATCAGTTCCGAGCGAGAAATCACGGCGATCGAAGAGGACAAGCAG
>JAICXS010000243.1 GCA_025934615.1 Nitrospiraceae bacterium | reverse complement strand
GTGCCGTCTTGGGCTGGAGGGCATGATTGCCAAGCGGAAAGCCGCTCCGTATCGGGGAGGTCGAGGCGGCGATTGGCTCAAGGTCAAATGTCTTCAGCGGCAGGAATTCGTCATCGGCGGGTTTACCGACCCTTCAGGCTCTCGGAGCGGCTTCGGCGCGCTCCTGCTCGGCGTCTACGAAGGCAAGCGGTTGCACTATGCGGGTCGCGTCGGGACCGGTTTCAATACGGGTCTTTTGAAGACGCTCGCAGGGCGCCTGCAGCAGTTACAACAAGCACAGACTCCGTTCCACACACGGGTGCCCGGACCGTTACGCGACGTTCATTGGGTGCGGCCCGAATTGGTCGCCGAAATCGCCTTTACCGAATGGACGTCAGATAACGTGTTGCGCCATCCATCCTTTCAGGGACTCCGAGAAGACAAAAAGGCGACAGACGTGAAACGCGAAATTCCCCAGCCACCACCGGTACCGGACAAATCCATCGGTGCGACAGCGACGCCGAACAGACGATCATCTCGCTCGAAGGAAAACGAGGTGGACATCGCCGGCATCCATTTGACCCATCCCACTCGGGTGCTCTACCCCCAGCAGGGCCTCACTAAGCGAGATCTCGCCTCCTACTATGAATCGATCGCCGATCGTATTCTGCCCCATATCGTGAACCGGCCGGTCATGCTGTTGCGCTGTCCGGAAGGCTACGAGAAAGAGTGCTTCCATCAGAAACATACGAACCGAATGGTCCCCGAGGCCGTTCGTTCGATTGAGATCAAGGAAGAAACTGGGAAAGCGTCACCTTATTTAATGGTGGACGATCTTCCCGGATTGATTGCGCTGGTACAGATGGGGGCATTGGAGCTTCATGTCTGGGGGTCGCACGCCGGGCGGCTCGAATATCCCGACCGCATGGTAGTCGATCTGGACCCTGATGAGAGTTTGCCGTGGTCGCGTGTCGTCGAAGCGGCCGAGCTGGTCCGGGATCGGCTGACTGAAGTGGGATTGCAGAGTTGGGTCAAAACGACCGGCGGTAAAGGGCTCCACGTGGTCGTGCCCCTGACCGGCAAACAGACATGGGATGAGGTGAAAGGGTTTTCGCAGGCGCTTGCCGAACGGCTTGTGAAGGAGAACCCCGATCGCTATACGAGCAAGATGTCGAAGGCCGGACGCACGGGCAAAGTGTTTCTGGATTATTTGCGTAACAGCCGTGGCGCGACGGCTGTCGCGGCCTACTCGACCCGCGCGAGAGCGGGCGCGACCGTTTCTACGCCAGTCGCATGGGATGAATTGCCTGGTCTTACTCCCAGTCAGTTGACCGTGAAAACGGTTCTAAGCCGGCTCAAGACGCTGAAACACGATCCGTGGGAAGAGTTCTGGAACGCTCGTCAGTCGATTACACAGTCGGCGAGGCGGGCGGTCGGCCTGAAGTAGAGGATTCCAGCGTCTCCAAGGCTTGATACAGATCGGGATATTGGAATCGGTAGCGCAGATCCCGCGTCATGTTGTCAATCGAAAGACGTTTCCCGGGCCGCTGATCCAGGTCGTCTTTCAGCGGCACGATCCCCCATCTCTTTTGCGCCTCCTCACAAATCTCACTCCAGCGCCGTGGCCGGCCGTCGCTCACATTGTAGGCCTTTCCGGGCTGTCCTTTTTCTATCGCGAGAAGACAGATTGCGGCCAAGTCCTCGACATGGATGAGATTAACATGCCGCTGGGATGGTCCGACTTTCCCTTGGCGGATCCAATCCAGCACGTTGCGCTCTGGGCCGTAGATGCCGGCCACGCGCAAGACAATCGCGTGCGCGTGTGTTCGAAGATGCTCTTCTCCCACTACACGGGCGCGTGTCGTGTCGATGGACGCCGATTCGTCAAGAATGGAATCAGGGTCGGTGCCAGGCAGCTTATAGGCGGATGTGCTGCCCAAGACTACGATCCGTCTGGCGTTCCCAAGCGCATTCCCGGCAAATGCCGAGACCGCCTTCTGTGAAACGGCGGGAAAGCACCAGATCAGATCGGCATCTGCCGGAATGTTGCGCCATGTATCTTCACGATCCAGATCGAATTGCAGCCGGTGCGACGGCGCGGCAAAATTGAGATGAGCTTCCGGAGTACGGCTCGTCACCGACACCGATACGCCGTCCCTGATGGCTTGGATGTAGATGAAGCGGCCTGCGTAGCCCGCCCCGAGAATCACCAGCATCCCGGCCCCCCGCCTTACCGCGTGAACAGATCCAGGATTTCGTCCGACGAATGGATGGTGCCGAGGAGGGTCGGACTGCCGAATCGCCGGTTATGCTGATTCTCTTTCACTTGTTGCAGCGCGAGAATCAAACTGTTGAAGTCGGCAAGATTATCGGTTTCAAAGTAAGTAATAAAGTCGAAGTCGTCAAGCCCGTTGGAGTGATAGAGCTTGCGCTTCACCGTTTTGAGATAGGGGAGTGCGGCATCGGTATGTTCCTTCATGAGGCGCGTGCGCGTCTCTTGATTCAAGAGCCACCAGGCCGCATCTTTTCGAATCGGGATGACAACAGCATACGGCTTGGCGCCCGGCTCGGCCGGTGTTTTAAGCGCGGCCTTGGTTTCGTCCGGAAAGTTCGGGACATAGTTCGCCTTCTTGGTCATGCCATTGAATGTCGAGGTGTTGATGAGATGTGCGCCCAACGCAGTCCCCATCAGATCCACTAAAAAGTTTTGATTGCGCGACAGGTCGGACCCATGGATGCGAATCAGCATGTCGGCGTATTCCGACAAGCCCCGCAGTAAGTACGTATCGATGGCCACCTGCTCGCCGTGTTTCCGGACCACGTCCTTGACGGCCGCCGCCGCGGCCCCCCGGGCCGCTTTATCCATCTCCCACCACTCCGGGTCGAACTTGAAGGCGGCAAACGTCGCGTAGACGCCGGGGTCCGACAACAGTTTCTCACGGTCAGCCGCCTGGCCCAGCTGTTCGTGCAACAGGACAAACCATAATGTGACAACAATGGAGAGCGTGCGAATCATCACCGTGGATAATGTCATGGGGCCTCCTTCTCAAGAATACGGACTATCCTTCCGGCGGCGAAAATTGTCAAGAGACGCAAGATAGGATTGACTCGCTCACGACAGTGCCATCGGCGGCGTGGTATCATTCGTCCATGCCGCTTTCATCGTTTCATCCCATTATCGCCGACTGGTTTCGGCAGCGATTCGGCGCGCCGACCGATGTTCAGGCGCAGAGTTGGCCGGCCATTCAATCGGGCCGCGATGTGTTGATTGCCGCGCCGACTGGTTCGGGTAAAACGCTCGCGGCGTTTCTCTCCTGCATCGACTCGCTCTTTCAGCGGGCCTTGGCCGGGGAGTTGGATGATCGGACCCACGTCGTGTATGTGTCACCGCTCAAAGCGCTCAGCAATGACGTGCAGAAGAATTTACAGCAGCCTTTGGCTGAGATTGCCGACGCCGCTCTTGCGTCCGGTCTGCTGATGCCCGAACTTCGCGTGGTGGTGCGCACCGGCGATACGCCGGTATGGGATCGTCAGCAGATGCTTCGCCGGCCGCCGCACATTCTCATTACGACACCCGAATCGCTGTATTTATTGCTGACCGCCGAAAAGAGCCGAAAAATCCTCACGGATGTGCGCACCGTCATCGTGGATGAAATTCACGCGCTCGCGCCCAATAAGCGCGGCGCGCATTTAGCGCTATCGTTGGAACGGCTGGAAGCGGGTGCGACCACGAGGCCGGTGCGTATCGGCCTATCGGCCACGCAACGGCCCATCGACACCATCGCGCAATTCTTAGTTGGCGGCGCGAGCCGCGAAGCGAGAAGCGAGGGGCGAGAGCGAATGCCCAGAGCATTCTCAACTATCTCAGTTGGAAAATCACGCAACGAATTTCTACCACGCTCGGATTCTCAAGCGTCTGGCTCCTTGCCCCATACGTCAGGCCCTCTGGTGATCGACATCGGCCATCGGCGAAAGATGGATGTGGCGGTTGAAGTGCCGAAGGACGAATTGGGCGGGGTGGCGACAAACGCGGTCTGGAGCGATATCTACGATCGACTGGCGGAATTGGCGCAGCAGCATCGGTCGACCTTGGTCTTCGTCAATACGCGGCGATTGGTCGAACGGGTGTCCCATCATCTGGAAGAGCGCCTTTGCGAGACGCTGGGCAAACAGGCGGTGGCGGCGCATCATGGCAGTCTCTCACGGCAGACTCGTTTGTCCGCGGAAGAGCGGCTGAAGCGCGGTCAGACGCGAGTCGTTGTGGCGACCGCTTCGCTTGAGTTGGGCATTGATATTGGTGCCGTTGATTTGGTCTGCCAAGTCGGGTCGCCGCGATCCATTGCCGTCGGTCTGCAACGGGTCGGACGATCCGGGCATTGGATCGGCGCGGTTCCGAAAGGACGTCTCTTCGCCACCACGCGCGACGAGTTGGTCGAATGCGCGGCACTGATCCATGCGATTCGATCGGGCACGCTGGATCGCATCGAAGTCCCCCCGGCCCCATTGGATATTTTGGCGCAGCAGATCGTCGCCTCGACGGCCGCTCAAGAGTGGAGTGAAGCTGACCT
>JAICXS010000492.1 GCA_025934615.1 Nitrospiraceae bacterium | reverse complement strand
TACGCCACCTGGTCGTCGGTGCCACTCATGAACTCGCAGTGTTCGACATTCGGTATGATCACTCTCTTGCGGGTGCGCAGCGCCATGCCGCAACTGCACTGAGAATCGGCCCGTACCCACTGCCAAAACTTCACGGCCTCGGAAGTGAATCCATGTGAGGCTAGCAGATACAGTTCACCGGCGGCCCCGCGCTCGGGGTAGAGCATCTGCATACTCCCGTAATCGGACCGCATGATCGCAACCGCGGCCTCGAGAATCTGCTCGCACAGGCCTTCGACCTTCTCCTCCGAGGCTAACTGCGCACTGATGTTCTGTAGGAGCTTCGTGTCCGCCAGTTCCGCTACGAGCTTCGCCTCGCTACCGCGCAACGCTTCTTCGGCTGCCCTGCGCTCGATCGCGATGGCTGCGATGTGTGTGGCCACATCCACCAGCCGCAAGTCGTCTTCGTTAGGCTCGCGGACTTCCGGATAATACATTGCGAGCGTGCCGAGCAACCGGCCCGTGCTGGAAAACATCGGCGTGGACCAGCACGCTCGCAGGTTGTGGGCCAAGGCCAGATCAACGTAATCGGCCCAAAGCGAATCGTTGGCAATATCCGTCACGTAGACGGCTTGCTTTCGGTACGCCGCCGTGCCGCACGAGCCGACTTTGGGGCCGATGGCAACGCCGTCGATGGCCCGGTTGTACGCCTCCGGCAAATTCGGCGCGGCGCCGTAGCGGAGATGCAGACCGTCGTCATCCAGGAGGAGGATGGACGCCAGCATTCCGGACTGGCTCTGCTCTTCGAGCATCCGAACCAACGCCTCAAAAACCCTGGAGAGAGACGCATCGTTGGCAATGAGTTCAAGGACATGCTTCTGGGACGTTTCCAATTGCTCCGCTCGTCTCCGTTCAGTGACGTCCCGCGTAACGGCCAGATGAGCGATCGCACCATCGGGATTCCGAAGCGGGGCGGCATTGGTCTCCATGTGCCGGCGCGTGCCCATGAGTCCCACGATATCGAACTGCAACGAATCTTTCTCGCCTCGGCAGATTCGTTCATTGAATGCCCGAAACGCCTCCCGGTCCTCGGGGGCAATGAGCTCGTACACGCTCTTCCCCACGACCATTTCGGCGCGCTCCGCCTCAACCATCCTCAGGCCCGATGGACTCATGTGGAGCAACGTCCCGTCGAAGGCCACGAGCTTCACACACTCTGGCGTCGTTTCAACGATGGCACGGAAGCGTGCCTCGCTGGCACGCAAGGCTTCTTCCTTGTCTCGTTGCTGTCCGAGCGCCGTTTTCAATTCCTGATTGGTCCGCTCCAATTCGGCTGTTCGCTCTTGGACCGTCCGCTCCAGCATCTGATTCTGCTCTTCCACGGCGCGACTGAGGCGCCGAAGCTCAATCGCCCGCGTCAGCCAGGCAATGAAGTAGTCGCGATCGATGGGCTTTTGAATAAAGGCATACGCCCCGGCCTTCAACGCTTTGACACCCATGTCGTGATCGCCGTGGCCGGTTACGAGAAGCGTCGGCGTGCTGGAGCGAATCTTCAAGACCTCTTCCATCAGCTGGAAGCCGTCCATGCCGGGCATCTTGATGTCACTGACCACGGCGTCATAGTCGATGTGGCGGATCCGGCCCAACGCCGCCTCCGCGGACTCAGCCGTGTCGATGGTGATGCCCTTCAGCCGGAACTCCACCATGGCGGAGAGCGCGTGAAGGACCATGTCATCATCATCGACGAGAAGAATGCGGGGAGCCATATCAAAGCCTTTACCGATTATGGATGGAATCAAGTCGGGTACTATCGCACGCGATCCTCGCGTAAAGAGAAGAGGCCGTCAATTACGTACCGAACAGAGCGACGGATCGTGGCGAGTATACCGGCACCGCAGGAGCGTTGATGTAGGCGGATGGCCTACGTATGGTCATGACACACTCAGTTGCCTTAAAGCGTCTTGTACTCCAGCCATTTTCCGTTCAGCGTGATCTTGCATCTCGCCTCACCGTGCTCACCGGTGACACGTTCCATGTCAATGGTGAAGTCGATCGCGCTCATGATTCCATCGCCGAACATTTCATTTGCCGTGTCGCGGATCGCATCGCCATAGACGCCGATAATTTCCAGCAATCGATATTTGAATGGGTCGGTGGTATTGGGAAAATCCGCGCGCACGGGAAACTTTGAAAGGGACTCTGTCGTCTCCTTATCGAGCCCCAGCTTGTGGATCAGGTCGACGATTCGGCCGACGCTCCGGTCCATCCTCGTGACCATCGCGGCATAGGCGGCCCGGGGAGTCGGGTGGGGTAGATATCCATGCCCGCCGGTGTAGGGCGGGTCGTCC
>JAICXS010000105.1 GCA_025934615.1 Nitrospiraceae bacterium | reverse complement strand
GAGGATTGATCGAGCGCGCGCACTGACAATTTAGTAGGCCAGCGACGACACGTCCAGAGCCCAAGACCGCATCGGCGGACTTGGGCTTTTTTATTGATGTGGGAACCATGAAGGAATTGCCTGAAGAATCCGATGCTGAAATTCGATGTCAGTGCGGCCATCTTATGGCGCGATGGTTCCCCGATAGCCTCGAGCTGAAATGTAAGCGCTGCCGGCGGCTCGTTCGGATTTTGCTTTCGGACATTCAGGGAACACCGCCGAAAATGATGCGGCTGTAACAGGTCAGAAGAAACAACAACATTAAACCCACGGACCGTTCGTCCAGAGTCCAAGCCCACAACGGTGTTGGGCTCGGTTTATCTAACGACCGACAAAGGAATCGACCATGAAACGGCCGTCGCTATCGGAAGGCTTGCACATTCTGACCGAGATCATGGCGGCAAAGGATCCTCGATTGCTAGAGCATGGTCAGCGTACTGCCCACTATGCCATGACGCTTGGACATGCCATCGGCCTCTCGGCTCACGGCCTCACCGATCTGTATTACGCCGCCATGCTGCACGACATCGGACAAACGAGGCTTCCCGACGAGATTGTGAAAAAAAACGTCCCACTGACTCACGAGGAATACGTCTTGATGCAATGCCACCCGCGTGACGGGGCGAGGCTGCTAGAAACCATTCCAGCTCTACGCCGCGCTGCCGTGCTCGTGGCTCACCATCATGAACACTGGGACGGCTCCGGATATCCCTATGGAGTTCGAAACACTTTCATTCCCCTCGGGTCCCGCATTCGGGCCGTGGCCGATCGATTTGACGGCGTCTTCTCGCAAAAAAGCGGCGCGCAGGTCGATGAACGATTAGGCGCACAATTGATCCGGATGCTCGCGGGATCTCAGCTCGATCCGATGCTCGTGGGTGTGTTTATACAGTGCCTAAGTAGCGAACCACGTTAAAAGGTTTGTCCGGAAACAGCGTGAGTGTTCGGGGCAGGAGTGCCAACTTGCCCCTCGGGTAGGGCGCCTCGGTTTAGCCGAGCCCCCCTACCCGTCTTCGGAAAGGTCTCATCTACGTTGCTTGAGGAGGTTCTGAGACAATGAAAATTCGCCTTTGTCCTCGTTGTCAACGTCATACGCTCGTTCAGACCGGCCTCTTCTGGGCCTGTAATAGCTGTCAATTAGCCATTACCACGGTAGCCCTTCGCGCGGAAGGCGGACAACCGCGATCAAAAACTCGGCACAGTGTCGTTCGGTCAAATGACTGAAAGCGCTTCGGCGTTGCTCCTTAGGACCCTTCTTTTTTGATCTGCTCGCTGAGGTAGTTCTCCAGGCCGACCTGCTTGACGGTTTCCATCTGCGTTTCGATCCAGTCGATATGTTCGTCCACATCCTCCGCCATATCTTCCAACATATGCCGAGTCGTGTAATCGCCGACTTTAGCGCAATGCGCCACACCTTCGCTCAGGAGTCCGAGCATCTCTTTCTCAGCTTGGAGATCCGTTTTGAATTGCTCCGGCACCGTCTCACCCACATGCACGGTGCCTAACCGTTGCACGTTCGGTACGCCTTCGAGATACAAAATATGCTCGATCAGTTCGTCGGCATCCTTCATTTCATCGAAGCTGCGTTCCTTGACCTTATGGTGTAGTCGCTCATAGCCCCAGTTTTCGCACATCTTCGCGTGCAAAAAATATTGATTGATGGCCGTAAGGTCTGCCGTCAAAATCTTGTTCAGCAATTCGATAATGCCTTCTTTTGCTTTCATCATAGCCTCCTGATTGGTTCAACAGGTCACCTGCCGTCATGGCGGCGTTCGGAGACGCTCTCTTCACTATGTCATGCGGTTTTTGCCAATACAAGTGCAACTACCTAGCGAAAGAGATTCTGAGATTCAGAGTCGCTGAAATCAGCATTCAAAATCTCTTTGTCTTGACGATGACTTCCACGTAAGCAATAACCGACGGAAGGCGGTCGCGCTGGTCATGAGGAAGGAAGGCTGGAAGAAGTGAATTGGCAGGACTGAAAGAGAGCGCGGGCGTCTTAGCTGGCTTCCTTGTACCCGCACTCTTCATTGCGGCACTGCACGCTGGCTCCGGCCTGCTTGGTGTATTTCTCGACAAGGAACGCGGCGTGGCAATTCGGGCACGGCTTATTCACCGGGCGATCCCAGATGGCAAACTCGCACTTGGGATAATTACTGCACGCATAGAAGGTCCGTCCCTTCTTGGTGCGCTTCTGGGCAAGATCTCCTGCATCTTGGGGACATTTCACGCCGAGCGGAATGGGTTTTGTGGTCTTGCATTCCGGGTAGGCGGAACAGGCGAGAAATTTGCCGAACCGGCCGGTTTTGATCACCATGGGTGAACTGCACTTCTCGCACTTTTCATCTGTGGTCACGTCCTGTTTGGCGACGATCTTGATCGTGCCGTCCTCAAGCTTCTCAAAGTTTTGCGTGTTCTTACAGGGAGGTTTTTCTTTGTAAGCCGGACAGGCCAGGAACTTTCCATTCCGACCCCATTTAATTTCCATCATCCGTCCGCATTTTTCGCACGGAATATCGGTCGGCGGTTCAACAATATCCTTCGGTCCGGCGATGTCCTTTGCCTTCTCCATATCCTGAGTAAACGGCACATAAAAGTCTCGGACCGCACTGACCCACGGCTTCTCGCCTTCCTCCACCTCATCGAGTTGTTGCTCCATCAGCGAGGTGAAGTCGACATTGAGAATGGCGGGAAATCCCTTCACAACGAAGTCGTTCACGGTTCGGCCGGTCTCGGTCGGCGCGAACCGATTGTCCACCTTTTCGACGTATTTGCGATCTTGAATAGTAGAAATAATCGCGGCATAGGTCGACGGCCTGCCGATCCCTTTTTCTTCCAGCTCCCGGATCAATAAGGCTTCGTTATAGCGGGGAGGCGGTTGAGTGAAATGCTGTTTCGACAAGATGCCCGGCACTGTTTGGCCGTCCTGCGCCACTAACCGCAGACGCTCTCCTTCTGTCAGCATGGGCAACTGCCGATCGTCCTCCTCCTCGGCCTCCTGCTGACCCGCTCGCGCCGGATCGGTCGCTTCGACATCGGTACCTTCGCGGTACACGATGGTATGGCCGGGGAATTTCACCACCGTCCCGGTGGCGCGAAACACGTACGTCTCTTGCGCGCCTTGCGGGATGCAATCGACACGCGTCATCTCCATAATCGCGGGCGTCATCTGTGAGGCCATAAATCGGTTCCAAATCAGTTTGTAGAGCTGATAGAGATCCCGTTCCAGAAACTGTTTGATCGATTCAGGATCGCGGTGTGCCGACGTCGGCCGGATCGCCTCATGGGCTTCTTGCGCAGCTTTCTGCGTCTTGTACACGTTCGGCGTCGGGGGAAGATAGTCAGCGCCGAACCGCTCGCGGATCAATTGCCTCGCCTCCTCGGCCGCTTCATTTGAAATACGGGGTGAATCTGTACGCATGTACGTAATCAACCCGACCGGGCCCTCATTGCCGATTTCGATGCCTTCGTATAATTGTTGCGCCAACGTCATCGTCTTTTTCGAGGTGAACCGAAGTTTACGGGCCGCTTCCTGTTGAAGCCGGCTCGTAATGAACGGCGCGACGGGATTACGCTTCTTTTCCTTTCGCTCGATGGACTGAATAACGAAGTCTCGACCCTGAACCGCCGTCACGATGCGTTCCGCCTCGTGCCCGTTCGAAATGGCGGCATCCTGGCCATTGATGCTGTTCAGCTTCGCGGCAAAGGGAGGCGGGGTCTTTTCCGCTAGGGTCGCCGTGATCGACCAATATTCTTCCGCGCGGAACGCGTCTCGTTCACGTTCTCGATCGCAGATCAGCTTCACCGCTACCGATTGCACGCGTCCCATGCTCAGGCCGCGTCGAACCTTCTTCCATAAGAGTTGGCTGCCTTGATAGCCGACAATGCGGTCCAGCACACGGCGCGCTTGCTGCGCATTCACAAGATTCATATCGATCTGCCCGGGGGCTTGCAGCGCCCGCTTGATCGCCGCCTCGGTGATCTCATTGAATCGGACACGAAAGACTTTCTGAGTTTTGGGTTTGCCCTTGCCGTTCAGTTCTTCGGCAATGTGCCAGGCAATGGCTTCGCCTTCACGATCGGGGTCCGGCGCGAGGAACACCTTATCGACGTCTTTAGCCTTCTTCTTGATGTCCGAGAGGACTTGCGATTTCCCCTTGATCGTGACGTACTGAGGCGCGAAGTCGTGCTCGAGATCCACGCCAAGCTTGCTGGTCGGCAAATCTTTCACATGGCCGACCGACGCCATGACCGTATAGCCTCGACCGAGATATTTCGTGATGGTGCGTGCTTTTGCCGGCGACTCGACAATAATTAATGATTTCGCCATTCACACTCCCGTCTTCCTCGCCTGCTGCTGGGATGCAGCAGGCCACGTCGCTATCCGCTATTTATTATAACCGAACATAGGAATGTCCCGGTAACTGACGCAAGAGACCCTTTAATTCTAGGCCCAGCAACAGCCCGGATACTTCCGCTGGAGAAAGCCCAGACTGCTCAATAAGATCATCAATGTGGATGGCCTCCCATGTCAAGCACCGATATACGCGACGTTCGAGTTCGTCCGGCTCCGGCCGAACCGTCGGCGGTATCATGCGCGATGTCAGGCGCGTCAAAAATTCGCTCTCGAGCTGGGGTAATAACTCCGGCAGAATATCCTCGACACCCTCCACCAATTTTGCCCCTTGCTTGATCAATCCGTTTGGGCCGCGGCTGGTATCAGCCTTAACAAACCCGGGGACAGCAAATACTTCGCGCCCTTGCTCGGCAGCCAACCGAGCCGTGATAAGCGAGCCGCTTTCCAACGCCGCTTCGGTCACAACGACGCCCAGGCACATACCGCTGATAATGCGATTCCGCCGTGGAAAGTGATACCCGTGCGGATAGGATCCCAACGGCAACTCACTGACCACGGCGCCGCTCGATTCGACCTGCTTGCGGAGCGCCTGATGTTCCGGCGGGTACGTGCGATCCAGCCCGCATCCCAGCACCGCTATCGTACGGCCCTTCGCCGCAAGCGCACCCCGATGCGCCGCCGCATCGACGCCGCGTGCGAGCCCGCTGACAACAGTAAACCCCAATGAGGCCAATTCTCGGCTTAATTGCTCCGTGAAGATGCGGCCTGCCGCCGTTGCCTTTCTTGACCCGACAATTGCAATGGCGTGCTGGTCCGCCGGGGATACGTCTCCATTCACGTAGAGCACCGGCGGTGGATCATGAATCGTTTTCAGCCGAGAAGGATACGTCGAATCCGATACTGTGATGACCGAGATACCAAGCCCGTTCAAACATTTCAGTTCTTCATCGACCGCGCGCTTCGCCTCATCATCCGGTCCCTGGCAAATCGCGTGGGCAAGGGAAGACCTAATCTGTCCGACGGACATCAAAGCATCGTGCGAGGTGCGCAAGATGACATCCGGTGAGCCGAAGGCCTGCACCAGCCGAAAGTAGGTCGCATCGCCGAGACCTCGTATGGCTCGAAGCAGCAACCAAGAACGCATGGACGCGGGATCATGCATGAGCAACTTCAGCGCGTTTAGCTTTCAGCACGGTCTTTTACTGATTGCCGAAAGCCCATGGCTGACTGTTTCGCATTAAATGACGACAAGGTCGTACTGTTCGAGATGCAAGGTGGGATCTGCCTTGACGATGACCTTGGCCTTATACTCTCGTTCGAGATCTTCTACTCCTTGGTGTTCATCATCCAACAGCAATCCAGCTACGGCTGGATGCGCGCCGATCACGACGGTATGGTCCAGGATCTCGCTTCCGAGGCGACGAATGTCTCGAAACACATCGTAAGCAATCGTCGTGGGCGATTTGGTGTACCCTCGCCCCTCACAGTAATGGCACGGCTCGGACAGCGTGCGCATGAGATCTTCCCGGACGCGCTCCCGCGACACTTCAATGAGTCCCAAATCCGAAATGCGCGAGATTCTGGTTTTCGCCTTGTCGCTCGCCATGGCGTCGACAAATGCCTGGTACACCTTTTCGCGGTTTTTTTCCCGTTCCATGTCGATAAAGTCGATAATGATGATGCCTCCGATCCCGCGCAATTTGACCTGATACGCAATCTCCTTCGCCGCCTCAAGATTATTCTTAAGAATCGTCTCTTCTTGATCTTTTTTTCCGACAAATCGGCCCGTGTTTACATCGATCACGGTCATCGCTTCGGTATGGTCCACGACGATGTGGCCGCCGGATTTGAGCCAGACCTTCCGATTGATCGCTCTGGAGATCTCCATTTCAATCCCCAAATGATCGAACAGGCTTTCTTCTTTGTCATAGTAATGGATCCGCGAGGCTTGCTCCGGAAGGAAGCGCCGGACGAAATCCTTGATCGCTTCATATTCCTCCCGAGAGTCCACCCATAACCGTTCTACTTTCGCGGTAAAGAGATCCCGCACGACGCGAAAGGACAAACTCAGGTCCGTGTGAAGCAGATTGGGAGCGGCCAATTGATCGCGCTTCTTCGTCACCTCCTGCCAGAGCACCGTGAGAAACTCCACATCCGAGCGAAGCTCCTCTTCTTTGACCCCTTCACTGACCGTTCGTACGATGTATCCATGGCCGGGATACCGAATACGTTTCATGATCTCTTTTAAGCGTGCCCGCTCTTCATCCTTCGGGATGCGGCGGGAG
>JAICXS010000205.1 GCA_025934615.1 Nitrospiraceae bacterium | reverse complement strand
GAATATCTCATGCGGCTCAAGCGTGCAGGGACGCTGGCCATGGATTTTGTGCGAAACCCGGGACGTGTCGCCTATCATGTCCCGTGTCATCTGCGCGATCAAAATATGGGATTTAAATCCAAAGAGCTCATGGAGTTGACCGGCGCTGAGGTTCACGTGATCGAGCGTTGTTCGGGACATGATGGAACATGGAGCGCCAAAACGGAATATTTCAATCTCTCGATGGGCATTGCGCGAAAGGCCGTGCGGGACATCACGAATGTGCCGGCCGATCTCGTGGTCTCCGATTGTCCGCTGGCGGCTCTGCAGTTGGATCAAGCGGGAGCGGGAGCACATGCCGGTGGCCGGCCCACGCTTCATCCTATTCAAATTGTGCGCAACGCGTACGGATTGCCCACATGACAGGGCCGACATGATGGCGCTGACTAAGGCAGATTTACTGTCCTACGAAGACTACGAGCGCAGCCGCGATGTGTTCCGAAAGCGCATCATCGACTTGAAGCAACGTCGCCGCCTTTCTGTCGGCGACAAGATCACGCTCCTCTTCGAAAATCGCGAGACGATCCAATTCCAAATTCAGGAAATGATTCGGGCGGAGCGCATCGTTGATCCTGATAAGGTGCAGGGCGAGCTCGACGTCTATAATGCCCTATTGCCCGGCGAGGGAGAACTCAGTGCCACCTTGTTTATCGAAATTACCGACAGCGATCACATCGAGCGCGACCTAGATGCGTTCCAGGGCATCGATCGTGGCCAAACTGTGGCGCTTCGCGCAGGATCTTTGGCCGTCTATGGGCAGTTTGAAGGCGGTCACAGTAAGGAAGATAAGATCAGCGCGGTGCATTTTGTGAAATTTTGTCCGTCGTCCGAATGGATGCGAGCCTTGGCTCAAGGCGGGACGTCGGCCTCAGTCCTAGTCCACCATCCAGCTTATCGTCGGGAAGCCGACGTCCCCGAAGAGATGAAGCAGGAATGGCTGGCCGATCTGAGGGGATGAAGGTTTATTCCAGGACCCGGTTGACTCGATCGTTGGGCAGCCTTATAGTTTAAATACTGTGGCCGTCATGAGAGGCAGAGGAGGATATTATGGTGACCATTACCGCCGGTGCAGAGCAAAAGATTCGTGAACTCATCAAGGACGAGCAGGATGCTGTCGGCCTTCGCGTGTACGTCCGCGGCGGCGGCTGTCATGGATATCAATATGGCATGGCATTTGAGACCAAAATCGGCGAGGATGACAGCGTCATTGAGAAGGGCGATATCAAGGTGATCATGGACTCCCAAAGCGCGCCCCTATTGAGTGGAGCGGAAGTCGATTACGTCGACAGCTTACAGGGATCGGGCTTTGCCATTAAAAATCCGCAGGCCAAAACGACCTGTGGGTGCGGCAGTTCTTTCAGCGCATAACGAGTGAGCAGTCAAAGGCTGGGGCGGCGCTTTCGAGAGGCGGCTCCAGCCTTTTTCATTGTGAGAGTGCCCCAATGAGCGACGTGCGGGTGACCAAGCGAATCGAGTTTTCCTCTTCACACCGCTATCACAATCCGGCTTGGGGTCAGGCGCGCAATATCGCGGCGTTCGGCGCCTGCAATCTTTCCCCCGGGCATGGTCATAATTACCTTCTGGAGGTGACGATTGCCGGAGCCGTGTCGCAAGACACCGGCATGGTGGTTAACTTGTTTGACCTCAAGCAGGTCTTGCTGGACGTGCTGGTCGGGTTCGATCACAAACATCTCAATTTAGATACTCCGTATTTCTCCTCACGAATCCCCACGACCGAAAATATCGCGACGGTGCTATGGTCGGTGCTTGTGGCACGACCGGAAATGGCCGGATTGAAAAAGATTCGGCTCTACGAGGAGGACGATCTGTACGCGGAAGTCACCGCGCAGAGGATCGCAGGCGGAACAGCCGTCATCACACGCCGCTATCATTTTTCCGCGGCCCATCGCTTGCACGCGGATCACTTGGATGCGCTCGACAATCAACGGTTATATGGACGATGCCATGGATCGAGCCTCCATGGCCACAATTATACCGTTGCTGTGACGGTTGGCGGGCCAATACATCCGGAGACCGGCATGGTGACCGATCTCACGGTCCTGGATCGTTTGGTGCGCGAAACTGTGTTAGCTCGGTTCGATGCGCGTACGCTGAATGATGATCCGGCGTTTGCCAGAATCGCTCCAACGGGTGAACGGCTTTCGAAGTTCATCTGGGATTTGTTGGTGAAGCAGATTGGGGAAGGGCAGTTGGAGCGGATCGGGATCATCGAGACGCCGGAAAGCTCATTCGAGTACGTCGGAGGGCGGCCGTAACGCAGATTGAACCTCAGCCCTTAAGCAGATGGTCGTTGATCAGCGCCGCCAATTCATCCGCCTGCACCTTGCCTTCTCGCGTCAGCACTAACTTCCCGTTTGAAAAGAGATGCGTCGTCGGATAGGTCTCAAACTGGTGCTGTTTCTTGATCTCCCGACAGCGACCCGGCACATGCATCTTGGCCTTGCCGATACGGATCGTAGGAAACTGCGACGCCGTCTGTTCGAGAATGGGATCGTATTCGTTGCACGGCTCGCATGACGCGATGCCATAGGCAACGACGGCAGCGGGTGCTTGCTTGAATTCTTCGTAATTCGCATCGCTGACTTCATCGACCGTTCCGCCCATCGTATTCCTGGTCCTTAATAGAGAATAGAGGAATATTGAGTGACAAGAGGGAGTTCCACCCGAGCGAGCGGAACTCCCAATGACCTCATTTCAGTTTCTGAAGGACCCCAAGAATCTCTTTGTCGTCACGTGCGGTCTTGATTTCCTGAACCTTGACGTAGGCCACCTTTCCGTCCTTGTCGACGATCACGGTGGCGCGCTTGGAGCAGTTCAAGGGTTCGAAATACAGGCCATACTCTTTCGACACGGTGCGATGCATGTCCGATAGAAGCCGATGCTTCAATCCCAAGGAGTCGGCCCAAGCCTTATGGGAAAAGAAGCTGTCCGCGCTGATGCCGAATACTTCCGCATTCGACGATTGAAAGTTTGGGAAATCGTCGGTTAAGCATTTGTTCTCCCCGGTGCAGACGGGGCTCCAGTCTAAGGGATAGAATGCCAAAACGACATTTTTCTTCCCTTTGAAATCGCTTAGCTTCACGTCCTTTTGATCCTGATCCTTGAGTGTAAAGTCGGGAGCGGCAGCTCCCACTTTGATTTCTGGCGCGACATCGGTGGCCATTGAACCCTCCTCGTTTAAGAACACACCATTTTCGACCTCAGTTTGGTACCACGCCACGAAAAACGTTGTCAACGGGTCAAAAGGCCTAGCGGCGCGTCAAGCATGACTGCATCGCATAAGGTCTTGAAAAGCCTCTCAAGGAATTACCAGGAGATTTCTCTCAGGGTCAGCGGAGTGTCGGCGGATGGATGGGTGCGGTGTCGGACCACGCGAATGGGTGCGGCCAGGTTGGGAATCAACATCGTCGAGCCGACATTTGGCGATTGGCCTCTTCGTAACAATTCATCAGCGATGTCGAGCAAATTCTCAGTGATGGTATGGCTAGGAAGGCCGACAGGCTGAAAGACTTCGATCTCATCCAAACCGAATTTGCTCAGCCCTCGAGTGTAGAACCAATCTCGTCGGCGTTCGACATCGTCGGCGTGAACGACCGTGACATGATCCCTCCCGCAAAATTGTATGAGAGGACGGTCTGTCCAATCGGAGGGATTGAGATAAGTCTGGCTTGTGACATCGTACGCGGTCCCTTCGGTCAGCAAGGAGACGCCGCGCGCAAGACGTGCTGCATGCAAAACAACATCGACGGCATGGCTTTTAGCGGCCGCACCTAGGCCGACGGCTGCGCAGGCGGTGTGTCGCCATTCGAGACGTTGTTGCCAGGCGTCGGCCTGCACAGACGGAGCGGAGAAGAGCATCCATGCCGACCAGGGACCGTGGATGGCCATGAGAGGAGAAGTCGCCGGCTCTTCGCCGGATGAAGTCGCCTTAAACGAGAGGGGCCCGCCATACTCGAGATCGAACCACGTTTGAAGGTCGGCTGGTGTTGGAGAAGCGGAGAACCCGATGACGTAGAGCGGCGGTTTCGACCGTGGCGGTTTCGGTAGTTTTCGGCGGATTTTCAAGAACGCCGTTCCTTACGCGCTTTTCGACGATCCTCCGGATTAAGCAGACGCTTGCGGATACGAATACAGGTCGGGGTAATCTCGACCAATTCATCGGTGTTGATGTATTCCAGCGCATATTCCAATGTCATCTGCCGGGGCGGCGTCAGGACCAGCGCTTCATCCGACCCGGAGGCCCGCATATTAGAAAGATGCTTGGCTTTGCAGACGTTCACGTCGAGGTCTTCATCACGGCTGTTTTGTCCCACCACCATTCCCTGGTACACATCCACGCTGGGTCCGATGAACAAAGTCCCTCGCTCTTGAATCATAAAGAGACCATATGCATTGCTGGTCCCATCTTCATAGGCAACTAACGAGCCATGGGGATCCGTCATGACGGCACGCTGATCAACGGGCTCGTACCGGTGAAACACATGGTGCATGATCACGGTGCCGCGCGTCTTGGCGAGCAAGACGTTCTTGAGTCCAATGACCCCGCGCGTCGGAATCGAAAACTCCATGTGAGTATCGCTGGCATTCCCCTCGGAATGGATGACTTTCATATGGCGAAGCTCGCCATGGCGTTGTCCGGCTTCCTCGATGACGCTTCCCTGATACTCCGACGGCACTTCAATCGTCAGTTCCTCGTAAGGTTCCATGGTCACGCCGTTTTCCTGACGCATGATGACTTCAGGTTGCGAGACTTGAAGCTCATATCCTTCGCGCCGCATCTGCTCAATAAGCACCGCCAGATGCAATTCTCCGCGCCCGGCGACTAAAAAACGATCCGGACTATCGGTTTCGTGGACGCGCAGCGAGACGTTGGT
>JAICXS010000323.1 GCA_025934615.1 Nitrospiraceae bacterium | reverse complement strand
GGTTCTTGGCCGGGAGCGCCGATCTCTTTCAGCACTTCCAACGTCGCTATCTCAGTCGTGTCGTGACGCGAGGGATTGAAAGTTTCATCGAAAAAAAAATGGATGAACGCCGACGCGAATATGAGAAGTTCGGCGAGACGATCTATCTGCTTGAACCCAACGTCAAAAAAAGCAAAGGGGGATTGCGCGATCTGCACGTGCTGCAATGGATCGGGATGGTGAAGTATCAGGCGCCGACCATCCTGGATTTGACGGACCGCGGAATTCTGTCGAGGCAGGATTATGCCGCTCTCGTCGACGCGCGAGAGTTTCTCTGGCATGTTCGTGCGCTGTTGCACGTGCATGCGGGTATGGCGCAAGAAATTCTTTCCTTTGATGAACAGGTGTGGCTCGCCACATTACTCGGCTTCGAGGATCGGCCGCATCTCCTTGCGGTCGAGCAGTTCATGCAGCAGTACTATCGCCACACGATGGGGCTGCACGAAATTTCGGTTCGATTTATTGATCGATGCCGCGGCGTGTCGCTCTGGGACCGAATGACCAAGCTGTGGCCGAGTGGGAAAGTCGATGGATACTTTGTGGTGGCTGGACGTGAAGTGACGGTTCCGGCCGAGTTGCGCCCCCGCGTGCTGAGCAATCCAGAATTGCTGTTGCGGCTCTTTGAATTGGCCAGCGCCCAACGTCTGAACATCGATATGACCTTGCTGGAAGATATTCATCGCCATCTGGACACGCTGCCGGATGATGCCTTTCGGCGTCCCGACGTGAGCCGGATATTTCTTCGCTTGCTCTCTGGACCGGGGGCGATTGCGGCGGCGCTGGAAGCAATGCATCGGGCGCATGTGCTGGAAAAGCTCATTCCGGTGTTTGCGTCCGTCCGCGGCTTGATGCAATTCAATCAATACCACAAATACACCGTGGATGAGCACAGTCTGCTGGCCGTCGCCAAATGCGAAGCCTTGGCACAAGAAGAAAGCATTCTCGGCGACGTGTATCGAGAGATCCGGCGCAAGGATTTGCTTCACCTGGCGATCCTGCTTCACGACTTGGGAAAGGGACGGGAACAAGATCACAGCGAAGTCGGCAAAGCCATTGCGGAAGAGACGGCGAACCGCCTGGGATTCGACGAGCAAGAAACCAGAACGCTCGTGTTTCTCGTCCATCGTCATCTGTTGATGGCCCATACCGCCTTTCGACGCGATCCTTACGATGACAAGGTGATGCTCGGGTTCGCGCGAGAAGTCGGCACGCCGGAGGTCCTTCGGAAGATGCTCGCCTTGACGGCGGCCGACATCGCAGCGGTGGGGCCGGGCGTGCTGACCAAATGGAAAGAATCCCTGCTGGTGGAGCTGTATCTGCGGACGTTGCCTGAAGTCTCCGGGGAGCGCGAGCAGGGAAATGGACTGCAGCAGATTGAACAGGTCGTCAATGAGATCGCGCAGGATCGCATGCTGAGGACGCTCTCTGTCGAGCCGGCTTGGGTCGAATCCCAGTTGAAAGAATTTCCGTTGCGGTATCTGCTCGGCACACCGCCAAGCCGCATCGCGGTCCACTTGGCGGCCATCCGGACGCTGCAACCCGGTCAAGTGCGGGTGGAACCGCATTTCAATGAAACCGTGGGAGCGAGCGAATATACCGTGATCACGTTCAACGAGTTGATCCCCGGTATTTTCTCGAAGATCGCGGGCGTCATGGCGGCGAAAGGGCTGCAGATTCTCGACGCGCACATCATGACGCGGCCGGACGGAATCGTACTCGACACATTTCACGTCGCCGACCCGGATTATCGCGGCGCGCCACCCGCCGATCGGCCGGCCTCGATAGCCGAAACGATCGAGCGCGTACTCAAGGGTGCGGAGACGGTCGATAATCTGTTTGCACGAAGCGGTCGGCTCGCCTCGGCGCGTCACTTTCCGGCGAATCGCCAGCCGACCGAAGTGCGCCTCGATAACGAAACATCGGATAGTTATACGATCATCGATATCTTTGCCGACGACCGGCAAGGATTGCTCTACGTGATGACGCATGCCATGTTTCAACTGGGATTGTCCGTGCATGCGTCGCGCATTTCGACGCGGTTGGACCAAGTCGCGGATGTGTTTTACGTCACAGATAAAAACGGCGGAAAAATTGAAGATCCGACCCGGCTCGAAGCCGTGCGCGTTCGGATCACCGAAGAAGTCGATCGTTGTTTGGCGATCCACACTGGAATGTAGGAGGAGACATGAACGTGAACAGGGCTAACAGCAGGGCGATGAAAGGAGGAGCAGCATGAACCCCCGGGAAGTACTGGAGTTTGCGAAGAAGAATAAGGTCATGATCGTGGACCTTAAGTTTATCGATCTCATCGGGACGTGGCAGCATTTTTCGATTCCGATCGAGGAGTTGAATGAAGGCGTTTTCAAGGACGGCTCCGGTCTGGATGGCTCCTCGATCCGGGGATGGAAGGCGATCAATAATAGCGACATGCTGGCGGTGCCCGATCCCGCCACGGCCTGCTTGGATCCGTTCACCAACGTTCCGACCCTGAGCCTGGTCTGCAACGTGATCGATCCGATTACGCGGGAAAACTATGACCGCGATCCTCGCCATATTGCCCAGAAGGCGGAAAAATATCTCAAGGGCACACGCATCGGGGACATCTCCTATTGGGGACCTGAAGCGGAATTTTTTATATTCGACCAGGCGCGGTACGACCAGAATAGCCACAGCGGCTACTACTTTATCGATTCCGACGAAGGAGTCTGGAACGCCGGGAAGGATGGCGTGAACTTGGGAGGGAAGATCCGGCACAAGGAAGGCTACTTCCCCGTCGCGCCGACCGACACGCAACAGGACATCCGCAGCGAAATGATTCTCGAGATGCAACGGGCGGGTATCCCCATCGAGAAGCATCACCATGAAGTGGCGACAGCGGGACAAGCGGAAATCGATCTCCGCTTTGATTCCATGGTCAAGATGGCCGACAAGATGATGATGTACAAGTACATCGTCAAGAATGTGGCCGCCCGCCACCATAAGACGGTGACGTTCATGCCGAAGCCCCTGTTCGGGGACAACGGCTCGGGAATGCACACGCATCAAAGTATTTGGAAAGACGGGAAGCCGCTGTTTGCCGGAAAGGAGTATGCCGGCATCTCCCAAATGTGCTTATATTATATCGGCGGGATTCTGAAGCATGCGCCCGCGTTGGCAGCGCTTACCAATCCCACCACGAATTCCTATAAGCGTTTGACACCGGGATTCGAAGCGCCGGTTCTCCTGGCTTATTCGAGCCGGAATCGCTCCGCCGGTATTCGGATTCCGATGTATTCGCCGAGTCCAAAAGCGAAGCGGATCGAAGTGCGGTTTCCCGATCCGGCCTGCAATCCCTATCTTGCCTTTGCCGCCATGTTGATGGCGGGCTTGGATGGGATCGAGAATAAGATCGATCCGGGCGAGCCGATGGAGAAGGATCTCTACGATCTGGAGCCGAAGGAGGCTGCCAAGGTGCCGACCATGCCGGGCAGCTTGGACGACGCGCTCAAGCATCTCGAACGCGATCACGAGTTCCTGCTGAAGGGCGGCGTATTTACCGAGGACTTGATTGAAACGTGGATTTCGTACAAGCGCAACCGAGAGGTCGACATGTTGCGACTGCGGCCGCATCCGTATGAGTTCTTCCTCTACTACGACGTATAGGGTTGTCGGATGCTGAAAACGTCGTCCAACTGCGTTCTCGTCTTGCAGCGTCCTC